>NZ_JAMPRR010000039.1:0-39359 GCF_028483405.1 Providencia sp. PROV076
GTTGTTGACTGCGCTCAGATAGCCGAATCACATACTTGTGTATGCTCATCGGTCTCTCTTCACTTGTCGCCTAGCTGCAGCTCGAATTATTTAGAGTACAAGTGGGGTTGTTTTTATTTTAATGCCACTTGAACACTGCCATTTTCGAGCGCTTCCCCATTCACAACTTGCCCATTTAACAAGCGCACTCGGGTATTTTGGCCGGCAGTGGCGTTGTTAATCGCTCTGCCTTCGTATTTCACTGAAAAATTATCACCATTGGCGAACACAAATACCGTTTGCCCCGCTTTTATTGCCCATGGTTGTCTTGTCATTGATTTTGTGAATGTTTGTCCGGCTGGAATATTGCGCAGGGCGATCGCTCCGCGAAGTGCGATTTTATCGGTGCTTGCGCCTGCTGGTAGCTTATGTAATAAGCCCTTTTTAGTTCCGATATCAACAAACTGTATAGATTCCCCTCTGGTTATATTACGTGTGGCTACGTAATACTGGCCTGTAACATTCACCGTTAGCTGAATAAACTGTTTTTTCTTGCCACATTGTACTGGGAGGGAAACATTACCCATATTGCGTCCACCAATAGGTGGGTTGATTTGAGGGTGCTCACAAGTTGGCCAACGCTCAATTGGGGTTTTAATTTCTATTGAAATGTGCGTTTTCTTGCCATGAATTTGGCGAAAATAATGGTTGATATCTTGGGGTAACGACGCTTCAGAAAGCGCTGGAGTAAGCCCTAACAAACTGATTACCATATATAATGGCATTTTTTTAGCGTAATACATCCCGTTGTATTCCCCCCAACAAACAAACTTTTTCACGATTGCAGTTTACGCAGCTCCGTAATAATGAATGAGCCAAATAGGTCAATTATTTTGCCTTTATCTCGCCATTAGATTTTTTAGTAGGCCGCTAAGATATGCGGGTCGAATTTTAATTTTTACTCACGAACGCTCAAATTCAAGGATCGCGTTATTTCCATTGAGGCCCACTATGATTGATAAATTAAACGCCACGTTTGCTTTCCAGCAACAGGCTTTGTCAATACGCGAAGCAAGGCAGACCGTATTAGCTTCAAACATTGCTAATGCCGACACCCCCGGCTACCAAGCACGTGATATTGACTTTAATCGTCAACTTCAACAAGCCATGGATAAAGGTGTGGTAGGGGGAAAAGGCGTGACGCTCGCTGTTACGTCGAAAGGACATATCGAAGGGCGAGGGGGCAAAGCGCCAAATATTGACCTGAAATATCGTGTTCCTTACCAAACCTCAATGGATGGTAATACGGTAGATATGGATATTGAACGCAGCCAATTCGCAGATAACACCCTGAAATATCAGGCCGACCTTACATTCATCAATAGCCGCGTCAAAAGTATGCTGGCTGTCTTACAGCAAGGGTAATCTTCATGGCTTTACTGAGTATTTTTGATATCTCTGCATCTGCATTGACCGCGCAATCTCAACGCTTGAATGTCAGTGCGAGCAATATGGCAAACGCAGAAAGTATTGCAGGGCCTGATGGTCAACCATATCGTGCAAAACAAGTCGTTTTTCAAATGGCACCACAAGGGCGCCACGAAGTGGGAGGCGTGCGTGTGAGTGAGCTGATAGAAGACCCTACGCCACCCCGTATGGAATATAAGCCCGGTCACCCGTCAGCGAATGAAAAAGGCTATGTGCAAATGCCGAATGTCGACATGGTTGGTGAAATGATCAATACCATTTCAGCCTCCCGTAGCTATCAAGCCAACTTAGAAGTGATGAATACAGCAAAAACCTTGCTGCAAAAGACACTCACAATAGGCCAGTAAGGGAGCGTTTTCATGGGAATTGCAGCCACAATGTACGACTCTTTGGACAATTCGATAGCTGGCCCTGAGCCGGCTGCGAGCAATGTGCCAAAGAAAAGTCAAAGTGACGATATGCGCGACACTTTTTTAAAAATGATTGTCACGCAGATGCAAAACCAAGACCCAACAAAACCAATGGAAAATACGGATTTAACCAGTCAATTGGCACAAATTGCCACGCTTGAAAGCATGAATAAACTCAGCGATAGCGTGAGTGGCATTTCCCAGCAAATTGGTTCAGGTCAGTCATTACAAGCCACTCAGCTTGTCGGAAAAGGTGTGCTTATTCCGCGCAATGAAATCATTTTAGCACCACTCAAGAAAGAGAACACAGGCGAAGACAGCAATGTGACTAAGCCATCAAACCCGCTTCCTGACGAGGGCATCAGCCCAAATAGCCCTTCAATGTTTGGGCTTAGTAACAAAGGTGCTATTGCAGGTGAAGAGGGCGGTGAAGAGCCGCAATCTGAATATATTTCCTCGCCGTTTGGGTTCTTTTTACCGAAATTGGCGGACAACGTTGAAATTACTATTCGCGATAAAAACCGAATGGTTGTGCGAACCATTACCTATGATACGGAAGTTAAACCCGATATCTATGATATGGCGTGGGATGGTCGTGATAACAACGGCAACTTGGTCACGGATACAACAGGAAAATATTACTTTGATGTGAAAGCCGTCAGTTCAGGGGCTGAAATCGAAGTGACCAAACTGGGGTATACCCGTGTTAACGGTGTGACCCCAGGCTCTGACGCACCATTACTTGATGTTGGCATTGGGCAAAGTGTCCCGCTGAGCAGCATTTTCAAAGTTTATCCATCTTCTTAATTTACCCCCAATACTCATGGAGAAAATATGTCTTTTTCACAAGCAGTCAGTGGCTTAAATGCAGCCTCAGCGGGGCTTGATTCAATTGGTAATAATATTGCCAACTCCGCAACAAATGGTTTTAAAGGCGCGACGACCTCATTTGCCGATATGTTTGCAGGCTCAGGTGTTGGCTTAGGTGTCAATGTGGCCGCAGTGACCCAAAATTTTAAAGATGGCCCAATCACGCGCACGGATAGAGCGACAGACGTTGCCATCTCAGGTAATGGTTTTTTCCGCGTACAAGACCAAAACGGTGATACTTACTACAGCCGTGATGGTCAATTCTTACGCGATAAAAGCGGTAATTTAGTCAATAACCAAGGGATGGTAGTCACAGGTTACCCCGCGAGTGTTGATGAAAAAGGCAATGTTACCATCCAAAGTGGTGGTGTACCTGAAGGCTTGAATATCCCAACGGATATGATGGATGCGAAAAAATCTGAGTTAGCGAAACTGACGATAAACCTTAATTCTGAAGATAAAGTTAAAGATAAGAAATTTGACATCACAAAGCCTGATGATTCAGCAACGTATAACTTTAGCACCACAATGACCGCTTTCGATAGTCAGGGTAATACCCATGAAATTTCAGTGTACTTTGTTAAAGAGTCAGATAACAAATGGACTGCTTATGCGAAAGACGCTAACGAAACTGAAGCTAAAAAACTGGGTGAACTAGAGTTTGATGGTAATGGTAAGTTAAAAGACGCAGATAAAGCCACATTTGCTTTCGCGTATAACGGGTTAAATGGCGCTGATAATGGAATATTAAACGTTGATTTAAGTAAGACTCGCCAACAAAAAGTCAGCGAGTCTTCCGTTAGTGCGATTGATGTTGACGGTTATCCAGCCGGTGAATACACCACCTTTAAAATCGAAGATAACGGTTTGATTACCGCTAACTATTCTAACCAACAAAAACGTGTGGTTGGTCAAGTGGCATTATCCGCTTTCGCAAACCCAAATGGTCTGGTCTCCCAAGGTGGTAACGTTTGGGCCTCTTCTAATGCGTCAGGTAACCCGATGGACGGCGTTCCGGGTGTCGGCCAGTTCGGTAAATTAACCAGCGGTGCGTTGGAGTCTTCTAACGTGGATATGAGCCAAGAGTTAATTAGCATGATTGTGATGCAGCGTAATTACCAATCAAACGCGCAAACCATCAAGACACAAGATCAGATGTTACAGACGCTGGTTAACTTACGATAAAACAAGAGGGTGGCCATGGATCACGTCATTTATACCGCGATGGGAGGAGCGCGTCATGCGCTGGAAAACCAAGCGATTGTTTCAAATAACATTGCCAATGTGTCAACCGCAGGCTTTAAAGCGCAATTGTCCGCAATGCGTGCCGTACCGATAAATGGTGACAGCGAGCAAACCAGAACACTGGTGGTGGCTTCTACTCCCGGTGCTGATATGAGCCAAGGGCCGCTCAATTATACGGGTAAACAAACTGATGTTGCGTTGAATGATAAGCACTTTTTGGCTGTTGAGTTAGCAGATGGCACAGAAGCTTATACCCGTAACGGTAATATTCAAGTGTCTAGTGAAGGTGAACTTGTCATTGGCGAACGTCGCTTACAAGGTGATGGTGGGCCAATTAACGTTCCGCCAAATGCAGAATTAACCATTGGTGCAGACGGGACAGTTACCGCGCTTTTAGCCACTGACCCACCAACGATGTTAGGGCAAATTGGGCGTTTGAAAGTGGTTGAAGCACAGCCTCAAGACTTGCTCCGTGGCGAAGATGGCTTGTTTCATTTATCACCACAAGGGCAAGCGGCAAATGGCAATGTTTTGCCACAAAGTGAACGCGGAATTGTCACTGCGGGGGTGATTGAAGGCAGTAATGTCAATGCCGCAGAAGCTATGGTTTCGATGATTGCTAATGCAAGGCACTTTGAAATGCAAATGAAAGTTGTCCGCAGTGCTGATGAAAATGCACAACGGGCGAACCAACTGCTCGCTGTTAGCTAAATACAGTAAGGAATTATTATGATCCGCTCATTATGGATTGCTAAAACAGGGCTTGATGCCCAACAAACTAACCTTGATGTTATTTCGAATAACTTAGCCAACGTTAGTACCAATGGCTTCAAGCGCCAACGCGCTGTTTTTGAAGATTTAATGTACCAAAATATTCGCCAGCCGGGTGCTATGAGCTCTGAACAAACGTCGTTACCATCGGGTTTGCAAATGGGAACGGGGTCACGCCCTGTTGCCACTATGCGTATTCACGCCCAAGGTGCATTAAATAAAACTGGAACAACGACAGATATCGCGATTAAAGGCCAAGGTTTTATCCATGTGCAAATGCCAGATGGTACAGATGCCTATACGCGAGATGGGGCATTACAACGTAATCAAGATGGCCAATTAGTGACATCCAGTGGCTACCAAATTGTCCCAGCGATTATGATCCCCGATAACGCTAACAGTTTGACGATTGCGCGAGATGGCACTGTATCTGTCACTGTGTATGGGGATACTCAACCGCAGCAAGTTGGCCAAATTACATTAACCACCTTCATTAATGATGCTGGTTTGGAAAGTATGGGTGAAAACCTGTATATGGAAACCGCCAGTTCGGGCGCACCAAATGAAAGTGCACCGGGTACCAATGGCGCAGGTTTACTTTATCAACACATGTTAGAAACCTCTAACGTCAATGTGGCAGAAGAGTTGGTCAACATGATCCAAACTCAACGTGCTTATGAAATCAACAGTAAGGCGGTATCCGCTTCTGACCAAATGTTACAGCGATTAACGCAATTGTAATGGGTAAAAATACGTAGAAATAACTCATTGCGATAGTGATGAGTTATTAATGAGAGGGACCTCTTCGTGATGATAAAACGTACACAGCAGCAAAAGAGTAACATGATGATTGAAAGCGGCACGATTTCTCAACAGCAAAAAGCAGCGTTGCTAACACGTTTCATAACACCTAAACAGGCAGGGTTACTTGCCATTTTGGTCTTAGTTACCAGCGGTTGTGCACAAATCAAATCGCGTCCATTAGTGGACACCCAAACCACGGCAATCCCAACAGCACCGACAGCACCCGCACCGAATGGCTCGATATTTCAAAGCGCTCAACCCGCTTACTATGGTTATCAACCATTGTTTGAAGACAGGCGTCCTCGTAATGTTGGCGATATTTTGACCATTAACTTGCAAGAAAACGTGAGTGCGAGCAAAAACTCCTCAGCGAATGCCAATCGTAGTGGGAAAACAGGTTTCTTAGCTGCGATCTTACCGGGTTTCATGCAAGGGTGGATTGGCGGTAAAAACACAGAATTAGATATTAAAGGTAACAGTGACTTTAGCGGCAAAGGCGGTGCCAATGCCAACAACACCTTTAAAGGCACCATCACTGTCACTGTAGACCAATTATTGGCGAACGGTAACTTACATGTGGTTGGTGAGAAACGTATTGCGATAAACCAGGGAACGGAGTCGATTCGTTTCTCAGGAGTGGTTAACCCGCGCACTATCGGCTCAGACAATCATGTGAGCTCGACACAAGTCGCTGATGCACGCATTGAATATGTGGGTGACGGCTATATTAACGAATCGCAAAACATGGGATGGCTACAACGCTTTTTCTTAAATGTTTCGCCTTATTAATTAAACATTAGCGAGAAAACAGCCGAGATAATTTAATGAAAAACAACGTATTAATTTTGCTATCACTATTTTTTTGCTTCGCTTTTTCAGCACACAGTGAGCGTATTAAAGATTTAACTACCGTTCAAGGCGTGCGAGATAACGCGTTGATTGGCTATGGTTTAGTTGTGGGTCTTGATGGGACAGGTGACCAAACCATGCAAACGCCGTTTACGACCCAAAGCTTGAATAACATGCTGTCGCAAATGGGCATCACGGTGCCACCGGGTACCAATATGCAATTGAAAAATGTAGCTGCGGTCATGGTCACCGCCAAATTGCCTCCTTTTGCACGTACAGGGCAATCCGTGGATATTGTCGTTTCCTCAATGGGTAACGCGAAAAGCTTACGTGGCGGTACGTTGTTGATGACTCCCTTAAAAGGGGTTGATGGGCAAATTTATGCAATGGCTCAGGGTAACATCTTAGTGGGTGGTGCGGGTGCCAGTGGCGGCGGCAGTAGTATTAAGGTCAATCAACTCAATGGCGGTCGTATTACCGGTGGAGCAACTATCGAACGTGAGTTGCCGAGCAGTTTCGGGCAAAGTGGTGCGATTAACCTGCAATTAAACGAAGATAGCTTCACATTGGCACAAGATATTGCGGATGCAATTAACCGAATGGGCGGTATGGGAACCGCGTCTGCGTTAGATTCTCGGACAGTGCAATTACTGGTTCCTGCCAATAATCGCGACCAAGTGCGCTTTTTAGCACGAGTGCAAGAACTGAATGTGCGTGCGCCAGTGGCTGAAGCGAAAGTGATCCTCAATTCACGCACCGGCTCTGTGGTGATTAACCGCAGTGTCACACTAGATAGCTGTGCTGTTGCACACGGTAGTTTAGCGGTCACGGTAGAAAGGCAAACTCAAGTGAGCCAGCCGGACACCCCATTTGCGGGTGGGCAAACCGTGGTGACACGAAACACCAGTGTCGGAGTACAAGATAGGGGCGGAGCATTGCAAAAAGTCAACGCCAGTGTGCAATTAAACCAAGTCATTCAAGCGCTGAATACACTCGGTGCAACGCCAAACGACTTGATGTCGATACTGCAAGCGATGGAAAGTGCAGGCTGTTTACGTGCGAAACTGGAGATCATCTAATGAGTGACATGCAGCTATTGCAAGGTGCCGCATTTGATTTACAGTCACTGGGGCAGTTAAAAGGTGAACTGAATAAAAATTCGGAGCAAGGGCTGCGCCACGTCACGCAGCAACTTGAGGCAACATTCGTTCAATTGATGCTAAAAAGTATGCGTGACGCACTTCCGCAAGATGGTTTATTTTCCAGCGACCAAACGCGCATGCTTACCAGTATGTATGACCAGCAAATCGCCCAAGATCTTTCGCAAAAAGGTTTAGGTTTCGGGGAAATGATGTACCAACAGCTCACTCGAGACCAACATACTTCAAGCGAGCCAACATCCAACAGCTTACTAGCGTTAGATGAAAAAACAGCACAATCATTACCACCATTTAATATGGAACAAATGATGCGCCACTTTGCACCAATGGGCGATGCTCTATCGGCGCCATTCCAAAAAATCAAAGCCTTATCACTTAATAGCAGTAATTTTATTAGCCGCTTAATTGAACCCGCAAAAGCGGCAAGCCAAAACAGTGGTATTTCACATTTTCTGGTATTGGCACAAGCGGCATTAGAAAGTGGATGGGGGCAGCGCGAAATTCTGAAATCAGATGGAAAAACCAGCCATAACCTATTTGGGATAAAAGCGGGAAAAAACTGGCAAGGGCCTGTCACGAATATTATGACAACAGAAGTGATTAACGGCAAAACCATCAAAATGCGTGATGATTTCCGTGTTTATGGCTCTTATGAAGAGGCGATTGCCGATTATATCAATCTATTGACCGAAAACCCGCGTTATAAAGATGTCAAAAAAGCACCGACACCAGAGATTGCCGCACGCCGTTTACATCAAGCTGGATATGCCACAGACCCCGGTTACTCGGACAAGCTTATCACTTTGATTAATCAAATACGCGGCCATCAACCGACAAGTAGCCTCTCGACTTCAAGGGCGGTTCAGGCATATACCATAGACTTAAACGATATTTTCTAAAAATACGGAATTATTGCGAGTTTGGACTAAATAATTACGCTGAATTTCCGATAACCAAATATGCTCTAAATACTTTGTGTTGCTATCGCTTTTATTGTGTCAGCCAATGGCGGCGATAAGCATCCAGAACAGGAAAAGCTTATGCTGAACAATGTAATGAATAATGCGCTCAGTGGTGTGAACGCTGCACAAGGCGGGTTAAGTGTGATTTCCAACAACTTAGCCAACGCAGGTGTGGGTTACTATCATCGCCAAAGTGCTGTTTTCGGGGAGAATCCCGGTACGATGACACCTAATGGCTATTTTGGTAACGGCACTTATTTCAGCCATGTTCGCCGTGAGTTTGATGAATTTGTCAATGCGCAGTACAGCCAATCTCGCGCGCGTAGCGGCGACTATGAGGCGTACGTTAAGAACTGTAATAAAGTTGATGATTTGCTTACTAATGATATCGAAGATATCTCGAGTAATATTGGCAGCTTTTTTACTGCGTTAGACGCGGCCAGCAGTGATGCCAGTGACAAGACGTTAATTGACGTTTTTTTAGGCAACTCAAATGCATTATTGAGCCAGTTTAAAGAAGCAGATCGTCGTCTGCAGGAAATGGAACGCGATACGAATCATCAGATAGAAAATAAAGTCAAAGATATTAATATCTACGCTGAAAAAATTGCCGGTTTAAACCAGCAAATTTCGCGGATCCGTTCAGTAAGTGGCTCAGAGCCAAACGATTTATTAGATGTGCGTGACCGTTTAGTCAATGAAGTTAACTCATTGGTTGGTGTGAAAGTTATTGAGCAAAACGGAAACTATAACGTGACGTTTGCCAATGGCTTGCCGTTAGTCACTGGTGAAAAAGCGAATCGCCTGGAAGCGGTTCCGTCTTCTAAAGATGATAGCCGTTTTAGTATAGGTTTTGTGGGGGCGAATGGCCAAGCGCGTGAAATCCCTGATGAATCATTCCGTGGTGGGGAGCTCAGTGGTATCCTGCGTTCTCGTCAAGAAGTCATGGACCCGGCTTATCAAAAACTCAATAAGTTAGCATTGGTTTTCGCGACTAAATTCAATGAAGTTCATAGCAAAGGTTATGATGCCAACGGTAACACTGGTAAAGACTTCTTTGAAATGGGTAAAGGCAGCGTTGTTAGTAACACCCATAATAGTGGCAAAGCAGATTTTGATCTCAGTTATAGCGATGTCTCTAAAGTTACAGGCAATAACTACGAAATGCGTTTTGACGGCAATGAATGGAATGTCACACGTTTACCCGAAGGCATTAACGTTCCTGTAGATTCCAATACTGCGGGTACACTGAAATTTGATGGTTTAGAAATCAAAATCAGCAATAGCACGGGTATGTCAAAAGGCGACTCATTTCTGGTGAAGCCAGTGAGTGGTGTGATCAACGGTATGCAGGTCTTGGTAAGCAATGCATCTGATTTCGCAGCTGCTGGAAGTAAAGACAGCGGCCCAGGTGATAATGAAAACATTAAACAACTGGTTAAACTGCAAGACGAAAAACTCATTGATGGTAGCTCCACGTTTTCTGATTTCTATGCAACGTTAGTTAATGATGTGGGCAGCAAAACCAAGCAAGCGCAAATTGATTCTGAAACACAGAACAAAATGACAGAAAGCTTCTATGAACAAGAGCAAGCTATCTCTGGCGTGAATATGAATGAAGAAAGTATTCAGATGCAGAAAATCCAACAGTTTTTCAATGCCAATGCGCAAGTGCTAAAAACAGTGGATGATTTATTTAACGCATTGATGCGTGCATTCTAAATATTAGCGATAGAATAAGGATTTAGCGATGCGTTTAAGTACTAATATGATTTATCACCAACGCTTGCAGGACATGAACAGCGCTCAAGCGCGTTGGATGGATGCAGGAAGCCAATTAGCGTCTGGTAAACGTGTAAGCAAGCCTTCTGATGACCCGCAAGCGTCTTCGCAAGCGGTGCGGATTAACCAGTCAGAAAACCGTAATCAACAGTATGTTGCCAGTCGTGGATTTGCTAAAACAGGAATGACGTTGCAGATGAGCATTTTGACTCAGATGACAGATGTGACGACACAAATCGATACCACAATTATTCAGGCATCAAACCAAGGTAGTTTAAGCGATAAAGACCGTAATACCTTGGCAGAGCAACTCACGGGTCTGAAAGAGCAGTTAGTGGCGTTGGGCAATTCGACTGATGGCAATGGCCGATATATTTTCGCGGGTTTTAAATCAGATAAACCACCATTTGAAATTGATGCTAACGGTGATGTGTTGTATCACGGTGGCGACAAAGCGATTATGCAGAATGTGGCGAGTGACCGTGAGATGACGACTTATTTCACTGGCGCGCAAGTGTTTGATACGGACAGTAACGGGGTTGTCAATATTTTCAAAGCGCTAAATACGGGTATTGAGTCACTGAAAAAACCACTGCAAGGCGCACCTCAAGCAGATTTAGACCAAGCGCAATCTGAGTTAGGTGAAGCGAACCGTGCCATTAAATCTGCATTAGATCAAATTTCCAATATTGAAGCTAAGCAAGGTTTACAATTACAAGAAATTGATAAATTGAATTTTTTAGCTGACACGCGCTCAATTCAAAACGCAGCCCGTAAAAGTGAGTTGTTAGAAACTAACTGGACTGGCACCACCACAGATTATTATAAAGAAAAAGCGATGTTTGAAGCTTCACAAAGTATTTTTAAAGACTTAAATAGCATGTCACTTTTCGGTAGCCGTTAATTATTTAATATTATTTTTACTCACCGCGCTTTGGAGTGATCCAAGCGCGGTTTTTTTGTTTGGTTTTTTTAGTCACTACTTCAAAGTTTGAGTTCACTATTTGTGTTTTTCATATTGCATAAATTTGCGTTTGTTTTACCCTAATTTGACCTTTGATTTTTGCTCTTTAAAAATTCATTCACTAAACAATAAGTTACAACCAGTACTGAAAATAAAGCTATTTTTCATTTTTTAAAGTTAGCACGTTGTTTTTATTTGTTTTAATCTACAAAAGTTATAGTTCACTGCCACACAGGCAGCTTAGAAAGATGTAATGGCCTCGCTTGGTTTGGCGACCTCGTTCACTGCCACACAGGCAGCTTAGAAACCGCGTTAATTGGTCAATACAGCGCCACAAAAGTTCACTGCCACACAGGCAGCTTAGAAAGCCAAATTCGCATGAAAAAAGACATTTTCGGGTTCACTGCCACACAGGCAGCTTAGAAAAAACTAACAAGGTCTGGTAAACCAAGTTAGTCGTTCACTGCCACACAGGCAGCTTAGAAAACCATTTATCAAGTAATTCTTTCAGTCTTACCGTTCACTGCCATACAGGCAGCTTAGAAAGTCAGATGTAGATACCATCTCTAGAAGCGAACTCAAAATTAATGAAGGTTAATTTTGGCTGATATCTTATTTGATTTTTTATACCCCCCAAACAGATTTGAATCAGCTTTTGCGTTGTAGTCCATAATGCTGCTCGAGTCTCAGATTTAAAAAATTCTATTGGTATTGTTCATTGTATTGACTGTATTTTGGCATAAAAAGCGCGGTAGTAATTGGTTGTCCAACTATTGGGGGGCACTTCGCTTTTAAATTTTCCTTAGGGTTTTCTTTTTGTAACAAAGCTAAACTAGATATCTAATTTCACTTGAACATCAATATGTATTTTGAAATAGATGATAAGCCACCATAACGGTAGCTTTTTGCTGTTAGATGACTTTACTATTTGATAGTATGAATTCCCTAATGTTTCACAATGGTTAAGTAGTAGCCTATGATTTTTTAAGTACTGATAGAAAAGTGAAAGAGTTAGGCATGCAACTTGAAAGTCGTAGCCAGTATCGATTTAGTCATAGCCATTAGCGTGTAAGCACCATATTTTCTAGGCTATAATTAATTAAGTATAGCAGTTTAAACCTCACATATGTAGGTATACAAATGATTGTTTTTATTATCAATCTGAAAGAAAGTTCTGAACGTCGAATGAAAATACAAATTCAGCTCGATAAAACTAAATTGAAATATGAATTTATCAATGCGATAAACGGGAAAGATCTATCAGACACTGAGCTTAAAGAGATTACTTATGACTATCCAAATTGTATGCTTTCAAAAGGTGAAATTGGATGTGTTTTAAGCCATTTGTCAATTTATAAAAAAATGGCAGATGAAAACATTGAGCAGGCATTAGTACTAGAAGATGATGCCACACTACCTCATAACATCGAATATGTAGTATCTAAAATAAAAAAAATAGATAAATTAACTAAGCCAAACATTTATTTATTATCATGCGTTGATAGCTACATAAAAAATCAAAAACTAGATAACAATATTTTCAAAGTTTATCAAGCTATTCGCTCTCATGCATACATTATCAACAAAAAAGCAGCCAAAAGACTCATATCATTCCAAACCCCAATTAAGTACGAAGCTGATATGTGGTGGTATTTTAGATATTTCAACTGTGCTAATATATATTGTTTTATACCGTCTGTCATACCTTATGATGATGAAACTAAAAGTATTTCTTTAATTGAGCAAGAGCGCCTACCATTAATAGAATCGAGAGAAAAATACAGAAGTCGACTTCGGAAAAAAATAAGAAATTATCAATATTATAGATTGAAAGATCTATTTTTAAAGAAAGTACTTCTAAAAATTGAATATTGTAAAAAATAACACTGGACGGGGCCTATAAACATAAAAACGCACAAGTTAGAATACTGATAGGGATGTAGAACGGGTCTACTTATTTCTTGATATTGCAGAGTACATGTACGTAAGACTTGGAGAACATTAAGAAAAATGGGGGGTAATGATCTTGTGTCAGTAAAAAAACTTGATATGATAATAAGCCGATTGTTACAACGGCTCTATTTTATGGGGTTAATTAGCAGTATTAATTTAAATCTTTACGCATAGCATTAATTAAGCGATTAACATCAAATTTACTCATAGGATCACCTATCGCAAGACCAAGATTATCACTAGTTGTTAGTTGAATTGCATTCGGGCTATTAGCACCAAAAATAATATTACAATTCTGATTTAAAACATTACGTTTATTATTATAGACACAATATTGTTTTATATTAAAAGCACTTGCTAAGTGAACAATCGCGGTATCTACAGAAACAACCACATCAGCATTTTCAACTAGTGCGAAAGAGTTTCCTGCATCACTATATGGATTTAACACCACATTTTCTAATGATTCACAGTTAATATTATGACCTAAATTAAAAACAACTGTTTTATAATCGTTTAGAGAGTTTAGATACTCGATTATTTCATTTATTTGTTGCATTGAAAAAGAACGTTCACTTTGTGATGCATAAGGATTAAGTATGATTAGTTTTTTATTTTCTTTTATTGAATTAGCATAGTCATGAGCAGACGAAAATTTGACACTATCAAAAGATAATTTGTATTGATAATTTTTAGTATCTAGCTTTAAATAGTCTAGAACCTTTCTCATTCGGTCAGTCAAATGAGACCCACCGTCACTGTGTAGATTTATATCGTATATACTTGCTTTAGGCTGATCGAAACCAATTGATTTTGCAGGGTTTAATAGAAATAAGGTTTTTAACCTATGGCGTATAGAATGGTCAAAATCAAAAATATCAATAACTAGATCAATATTAACTTTTTTTAATTCACTCACTAGTTCAGGTATTTTCTTTTTATCAAAAGAATAAAAACCATCATTCCCGATAATATCAGAAAATAAAAAACTTAATCCTTCTGGAGCAATAACGTATACTTTTTTACCACTAGACCTAATTTTTTCAATTAGACCTGATGTAATAATAGCATCTCCTATAGCCTTTGCGTGCATGAAAATGCATACGTTATTGCAATCATTTATATCAATGTTTTGTTTTTTATAAAAAAGCTTCATAAACCATAGGTTCAATTTAAACTTGATTTTTTTTGTTTTTTCATTTCTATATCTATTTATCTTTCTTAATATATTCATCTTCTAATTTTCACACTTAAATTTTATAAGTAAGAGCATAGCTATTATAATAATTATGATTGTAAGTTATTCAACTTAAATATTACTGATAAATGATTTAAGACCACATTCCCTTACTGTCGTAGTACATCAGCATCAAAATATATATCAATTATTCTTACTCGACATTGACTAACCCTATACCACAGCATCAATATGATATAAGCGTTGGTTACAGCGAAAGCCGCCCTTGAGCCTGAATTTTCTGTCTTCCCTGAATAGATGTGTGTAGTTGTCGAGGTCACTGCCATAAACCGCATAAAAAAGTTATCAAAGAGGTATTTTTTACTCACCATTTTGTGAAACTCTTCGCAAATTGGACTTTAGTCATGGGTTAAGACTTGTTTCGTAAGTTAAAGCTTATTCTAATAGGATTAATTGATTCAAAAATCTTATTATTTAAGGACGAAATTTAGCGTTTATGGATGATTTCTCGCCGAGTGACTTAAAAACTATTTTGCATTCAAAACGTGCCAATATGTATTACTTGGAACATTGCCGAGTGATGCAAAAAGACGGCCGAGTGCTCTATTTTACCGAAGCCAAAAACGAAAACCTCTATTTCAATATCCCGATTGCGAATACTACAGTTTTATTACTGGGAACAGGAACCTCCGTCACTCAGGCGGCGATGCGAATGCTATCCCAAGCAGGGGTACTCGTTGGCTTCTGTGGTGGTGGGGGAACGCCACTGTATATGTCCACCGAAGTTGAATGGCTAACGCCACAAGGGGAGTATCGGCCAACGGAATATCTACAAGGCTGGCTATCCTTTTGGTTTGATGATGAAAAACGTTTAGCGGTGGCTAAGATATTACAGCGGTCACGCATCAAGTACTTACAACAAGTATGGCAAAGCTCACGTGAGCTACAAAATGAAGGTTTTACCTATAACGACAGCACTATCCAATCCGCATTAAACACCTTTCACCAACGCACTGACGCAGCCCAAGATACACAAGAATTATTACTCACCGAAGCCCAACTGACTAAAACCTTATATAAGTACGCAGCGAATAATACAAGGCAAAAGAATTTTTCGCGTCAGCACCAAGCCACCGACAAAGCCAATGACTTTTTAAATCATGGTAATTATCTAGCTTATGGGCTAGCGGCGAGTTGCCTTTGGGTATTAGGTATTCCTCATGGCTTTGCGGTAATGCACGGTAAAACTCGTCGTGGGGCTTTAGTCTTTGATATTGCTGATTTAATTAAAGATGCCATTGTTTTGCCGTGGGCATTTATTTGCGGTAAAGAAGGGGCGAGTGAGCAAGAGTTTCGCCAGCAAGTTTTGCAATCCTTTGTTGACCATCAATCCCTTGATTTTATGTTCGATACCGTCAAGTCACTGGCTTTACTAGCAACAAAAAATCCACAACAGGTGACGTCCCTATGATGGTTACCTTTGTTTCTCAATGTGAAAAGCATGCATTAAAACGAACTCGGCGAGTGTTAGATGCATTTGCTAACCGAATTGGTGATAACACATGGCAAACCTTGATCACACAAGAGGGTTTGCAAATGGTTCAAAAATTGTTGCGTCGTAGTGCCAGCCGTAATACGGCGGTAAGCTGCCATTGGATACGTTCTCGTTCGCGCAGCCAGTTACTTTGGGTGGTTGGCAACAAAAATAAATTTAACTCGCAGGGGTATGTTCCGGTTAATCGAACAGAAAAATCCTTATTGGCTAGTGAACGTGAAAATAATTGGAAATATCTGTCGTTAATCAATGCATTAACGCGTTTAGCTGCCTTGCTTCATGACTGGGGAAAAGCCTCTCAGTTATTTCAAGACAAATTAAACCCGCACAGTAAAAACCATTTTAAAGGGGATCCGCTACGTCATGAATGGGTTTCTTCATTATTATTCAGTGCATTGGTAAAAAGCCAAGGTGATCCGCAACAAGACGAAAGCTGGCTTGATGCACTAGTTAACTCCTCATGGCATGAGCTGCAATTACAAACGTGGGTAAAGGAAAATAATCATTGTGAAACACCACTCAGCCAATTACCTGATGCGGCCTCGTTATTGGTGTGGTTGATTGTTTCTCATCATAGATTACCATTCTTAGGGAATGATAAAGAACGCTTATCCTATGCAGATAAAAGCAGTGACTCGCTAGCAAAACTATTAGAAACGTTGGATAAACATTGGGGTTATCAAAATTATTATGATGAGGCTGAATATTCACAGCGTATTCATCAATGTTTTGAATTCCCATATGGCTTATTGAGCGAGTCAAAAGTATGGCAACAAGCACTCAGTCAGGCGGCAGAACACCTTAAGCATCAACTTCCTCTGTTAAACGAAGCGTTAGAGAATGGCTGCTGGCGGTTGGTTGCGGAACAGGCGCGCTTATGTTTGATGTTAGGGGATCATAATTATTCATCAAAAGAGGCTGACCCGACATGGCAGTCAGATATTCCATTATATGCCAATACCCAACGTTTGCATGGGCACACTGAATATAAGCAACGGCTCGATGAACACTTAGTGAATGTGGCTAATATTGCGGCTAACGTCACGGAATACTTACCATTCTTCGCAACTGAGCCGCCTGTCGCAAGTGACATCAACGAACTTAAACACAATAAACATGCCACAGGGAAATTTAGCTGGCAGGAAGATGCAGTTAACGCCATTAATCAATATCGAGAAGAACAACAAGATAAAACGCAAGGGTATTTTATTGTTAATATGGCGAGTACCGGCTGTGGTAAGACAATCGCTAATGCCAAAATTATGCAGGCGCTAGCGGAAGATAAACAAAGTTTGCGGTTTATTTTAGCGTTAGGGCTGCGAACACTGACCTTACAAACAGGGGATGAATATCGAGACCGATTAGGCGTCGAAGATGATAACCTTGCTGTGCTGATTGGTTCAAAAGCGGTATTAGAACTCCATCAAAAACAACAAAATAACATTGAAGAACAGCCTCTGTCAGTGGAGTCAGGCTCTGAGTCCCAAGAAAGCCTTTTTGATGATGAAAGGTTAGAACTAAACTGGCAAGGCAGTTTACCGGAAGAAGAGCTCTCTACGGTATTAACAAGGTCAAAAGACAGAGCGTTGCTGTACGCGCCGATCTTAGCCTGCACCATAGACCATATAATGGGTGCCACAGAAACCACGCGAGGTGGGCGTTATATCCTCCCTTACCTGCGGTTAATGTCATCTGACTTAGTGATTGATGAGATTGATGATTTTACGGGGGATGACTCGAAAGCGATTGGGCGTTTAGTCTATCTAGCTGGGGCCTTGGGCCGTAAGGTGATGATTTCATCTGCTACTATTCCCCCAACATTAGCACTTTTCTATTTTAAGGCTTACCAATTAGGTTGGCGAATACATGCACTTAGCCAACAAAAATCACTGCAAGTGGGGTGCGTATGGGTGGATGAGGGGCAATATGACGGGAAGAAAGATAAATGTTTGCGTTCATGCCAAATTGCAACCATCACGGCTGTAGATGATGACATTACTCTTAATCATTACCGTCAATACCACCATACTTTTATTGAAAAACGCATTAAAGTGCTGCAATCACAGGCAGCGCGTCGCAAAGCGTTTATTGTGCCGATGCAAAAAGAACAAGGCCCTGATCGACAAACGCAATATTTTTCTCATATTCAGCAGGGGATCTTAGGCCTGCACCAAATGCATTTCTGCACTGAAAAGCAAACCCAACTGCAAGTCTCCTTTGGTGTTGTACGTGTTGCCAATATCCCCGTTTGCGTTGCATTAACCCATTATTTATTAGCGAGCGAATGGCCGGAAGGAGTAGAAATTCGCACGATGGCTTACCATAGTCAGCAAGTGCTGCTGCTACGTCATGAACAAGAAAAACACCTTGATGCGGTATTGAAGCGCAAAGAAAAAATAGGGGAGCCCCCGGAGGCTTTCCAAAACCCCGTCATTCGTCAACATATCGACCATGTTCATCAGCAAGGTAACGCGAAACAGCTTATTTTTATTTTAGTAGCAACGCCTGTTGAGGAAGTCGGCCGCGACCACGACTTTGATTGGGCTGTAATTGAACCATCTTCTTATCGCACTATTATCCAAATGGCTGGGCGAGTGCGTCGGCACCGAGAGGGGGAAATTAGCAGTCCCAATATTGCCTTGTTGCAATATAACTGGAAAGGCTTTATTGAAGAAAAACCGCAAGATGTTTTTTATAAACCGGGCTATGAAAATGGCAATCTAAACCTACGGCTATCCACCCATGACCTGTGTGAGCTGGTGGATGAGCCGCAATTGCAAAATTCTGTCGATGCGATCCCTAGAATTCAACAAATCCCGAATTGGAAAAGCCAGCAAAAAAACAGTTTGGCTTGTTTAGAGCATGCATCAATCGAGCGATTGATGGGCGATATTACCGATCTTAAACCCAAAACAACAACGCATTCACGCCTGCTTTCTCAATCAATAGAAACTCCGTTAAATACACCTAACACGCTTTGGGGATATACCTGTGGGGTTTGGGGGCTAACAGCTCTTTCTCAGCAGTTTTTTTCATTTAGAAAAAGTGAACCAACAATGTGTTTATCGTTGATTTTATCGGCAAAAAATAACCCGTATTTTTGTGAATATGATAAAGACAGTGGTTGGGTAAAAGTTGATGGTAAATATGGGATAGGTTTTCAGCCACTGGCCGAGTCACTAAAACAGAGATTATGGCTAGTACGTGATTATCAGCAATCCTTAGAAAGTCGTGAAAATGAATACCAGTCAGCGGAACAACTTTCTCGACGTTATGGCGAAATCAGTTTCTCACCACGCGAAAAAAGTGGAGTTCATTTTTATTATAACGACCAAATGGGACTCAGCACACTTAATGTTTCCGAGTAAAAAATTCAGTCACAAGGACCATTTACTATGTTAGATCCAGCAATAGAGGTCTTTTTTGCGGAGCGCAAAGAGGGATGGCTTAAAAAAAATGTAAAGGCGTCGATGAGTGATAATGAACTTCTGCAATTGCAGCAGGAATGTGATGCGGCTTTTTCATTGTCACAGTGGTTGCCGAATGCGGCAAAGCGGGCAGGGCAAATATCGTTATCCACTCACCCTTGCACCTTTAGCCACCCAAGTTCTCGAAAGAACAAAAATGGTTATGTCACTGCAATACTGGCCAGTTCTGCTCAGGCAAATGACGGTTTTTTGCGAACAGGGAATGTTGTTGTTGAGACGGACGCGTTAGGTAATGCAGCAGCGCTTGACGTGTATAAATTCCTTACCCTTGAGTTGCAAGATAACAAAACATTATTGGCGCATATTGAGGATGAAACGTCATTAGCAAAAGACCTGCTTAAACAAGGCGATGAAAACTATCAAGCCCTGCGGGACGGTTTTCTGGCTATGGTTGTGTCAGATGATACGGTAGCGACGAGTTCAAAAATCAAACAAGTTTATTTTCCTGTTTGGCTAGAGGATAGCGAATATCACTTATTATCACCATTAACCCCATCAGGCTTAGTTTTCGAACTGCGTAAACGCATTGATGCTATTCGATTTTCTGAACAGACTAAAGCACTGCGAGACTTAAAACGTAAAGGGGAATTTAGCGACATTGGCTATCAAGAAATTTATGGTCTTACAACCATTGGTTACGGGGGAACTAAGCCACAAAATATTTCCGTGCTCAATAATCAAAATGCAGGTAAAGCGCATTTGTTACCCTCACTTCCGCCTAAAATAGCGCAACGAAAGCTACGTCTACCTACTCATGATTTCTTTTCAAACACGTTAAGTCCTTGGCAAGTAAAAGAAAGCTTAGAGGCATTTCATGGCTTGATTTCACTACCCAAAGAGCTGCGTGGCAGCCGTTTTATTGAATATCGAGATAGACGAATTCAAGAATATCTCGATTACGTTATGTTAACCATGTGGGAAGTACGGCGCGAATTTGAACAATATGGCATTCAATTACCAGCCGAACTCGCTAAAGTACAACAAACTTGGTTGTTTCCAGACCAACAGCGGCGCAATAACTCAGATGAATGGTTAGAGGGGGTGATCCTCCTTATTGCCCAGCAATTTATGCGGCATTACAAAAAAGTACTGGGGAAAAAAGCGATAAGTTTAGGGGATGATGAACTTGTGGCTATCGCGGACGTTATTGCCATTAATAAGGAGCTATTACGATGAGTTCCACTTATATACTTAAACTGCCGCATTTAAAAATTCACAATGCAAATGCGTTATCTAGCCCTTATACCATTGGTTTTCCAGCCATGACGGCTTGGTTAGGTTTTATGCATGCCCTAGAGCGCAAACTGGGTGACGATGGCTCGCTAAATATTATTCTCGATTCCATCGCCATCATTAGCCATGACTGCGACTTACAAACTTATCGTGGGGCCAATGATTATGTTAGTTCCATTGTGGGAACAGGCAACCCATTAAATAGTGATGGCTCGCGCTCTGCATTTATCGAAGAAGCCCGTTGCCACTTAGACGTTTCTTTGTTGATTAAATATGGCATTAAAAACAATAAGGTGATTGAAGGTCTTCCTGAATATTCACCGTTACTAGATGTTATCCATGATTTAGTGATGACCATGAAACTCGCTGGGGGCGATATTTTGTCATTAGGGAAGCCATCGGTGCATATTTTGCCATCGGAAGATGCGAATGGGAAATATAGACAAAAGTTACTCAATAGCGTCATGCCTGGCTATGCATTGATTGAGCGTCGCGACTTAATGATTGGCGCAATGAATAATGGGCAAGATGCCATAGATGCTCTGTTGGATCATGTGGTCGTGGAAAACTATTGTATTGATACTGGAAAAGAAAATGGGAACAAGATGTCATTTGAATGGCGAACTCAGCGTAAAACGGCAGGTTGGATTGTTCCAATAGCAACTGGATATCAAGGTATCTCCCCGTTAGGGCAAGCAAAAAACCAGCGAGACTCAGAAGTGCCACATCGGTTTGCTGAAAGCGTCGTTACGTTAGGGGAGTTTGTATTAGCAAATCGGGTGAATAACATTCATGACATTTTATGGGGATTTAAGTTTGTTGAGTCCCAAAACCTGTATTTATGCCAACAAGTGGCAGCTAACTTTATTTCGAGTGGAGAGTAATAATGGCGAAGAATAATGATGTTGCATCGGTTTTAGCATTTGAAAAAAAATTGGTTCCATCAGATGGCTATTTTTACGGTACATGTTGGGATAATAAATCGCAATTTTCACCATTGTCGTTACAGGAAAAATCTGTACGAGGGACGATTTCAAACCGCTTAAAAGGCGCGGTGAAAAGTGACCCTTTAAAATTAAATTCAGAAGTGGAAAAAGCCAATTTACAAACAGTGGATGCCTGTGCATTAGGGACTGAGCAAGACACTTTGGTTCATCAGTTCACCTTAAAAGTGCTTGGAGGCGTTGAAACGCCATCGGCTTGTAATAACGCATTGTTCAAACAAAGCTATGCGCAAGCGGCTAAAGATTACATTGAAAAACAAGGCTTCCAAGAACTAGGCCGCCGTTATGCCCAAAATATTGCCAATGGGCGCTTTTTATGGCGCAACCGTGTGGGGGCTGAACAAATCGAGGTAGTAGTTAAAGTCCTTAATAAAGGCCAATCAATGGAATGGGTGTTTGATGCGACACAATACAGTATTCATCAATTTGATGCGAAAGATGAAAAAATCACTCAGTTAGCTGAAAAGATTGCGGCGGCCATAGCACATCCCCAAGGCGCTTTACTATTGGAAATCACTACCTATTCTCAATTGGGTAAAGCACAAGAAGTGTACCCGAGCGAAGAATTGGTGATGGATAAAGGCAAAGGGGATAAAAGCAAAATCTTATATCATGTAAATGGACATGCAGCGATGCATTCACAAAAAATTGGTAATGCTTTACGTTCTATTGATACATGGTATCCCGCGTATGGTAGTGAAAGCGGCGCAGGGGCTATCGCGATCGAACCTTACGGTGCTGTGACTAACCTTGGAACGGCTTATCGGACACCAAAAGATAAGCAGGATTTTTATACCCATTTTGATAAATGGGCGCGGGGTGAAAAACTACCACGCATTGAAGATGAACACTATGTAATGGCGGTTTTAGTACGCGGTGGCGTGTTTGGTGAAAGCGACAAATAAGGTGGGCTATGAATTATTATCAGGAAGTCACTTTATTGCCTGACTCAACAGTTCCACTGGATTTCCTCTGGCAAAAAGTTTATCAGCAAATTCATATTGCGCTGGCGGATAATAAGACGTCTCAGGGGCATAGCACGATTGCAGTTGCCTTCCCTGAATATGGCAGCGTAGGCTTTCGCTTAGGCAAAAAAATCCGTTTACATGCGAAAACACCAGCTGAACTTGAGCTGTTAAATGTGCAAAAGTGGTTAGCACGGTTAATGGATTACGTGCATATTAAATCGATTCAAACCGTACCTGAACAGCATGTCCAAGTAAGCTATATTCGAAAGCATGTAAAAGGTCAGAGTCGAATTGAAGCCGATATGCAGCAAAAAGCGCGATTATGGTCTGAAAAATCAGGACAACCATTAGAACAGTGCTTAAAGACGTTGTCTGCGAGTAAGCCAAAGGCGGCTAATCGCTTGCCATTTATTTGGGTTGAAAGCTTACATGCCAGAGATAAGCAAGCTGAAAGCCGGTCTTTTCCTTTGTTTATTAAAAGGATAGACGCTACACAAAAGCAAGTTGGGGTGTTTAGTTGCTATGGTCTTAGTCAAGCAACTAATGACTCAGTTTGTTTAGCAACGGTTCCACATTTTTGACCTTTGTTTTTTGCTCTTTTAAAATTGGTTAATAAATCAGTAAGTTATAATTATCAGTAAATAAAAGGGTATTTTTCGATAAATACCCTTAACTGATTGTTATTACTTGTTTTTTGTTTTAAAGTGCATTGTTCACCGCCACACAGGCGGCTTAGAAAACGAAAAATCCAGTGGTGGTATTATTGGGGGTGTTCACCGCCATACAGGCGGCTTAGAAACTATCAATATTCCAGTGAGTTATCATTTTTTAGTTCACCGCCATACAGGCGGCTTAGAAAATCTGAAAACTGTTTCAATTTAACAATTGATTGTTCACCGCCACACAGGCGGCTTAGAAATTGATTAATTGCGTAAATTTTCCCATCAATGAGTTCACCGCCACACAGGCAGCTTAGAGATTATAAGAAAATACCCATTATTTATTATTGTCTACGCTATTTTAAGATAAACTTTATTTACTTTTAATTAGTCATCCCATATTAACTTTTAATCTTTACGTTAAAAACAATTCATCTTAGATTTCTCTCCGTACCGCATTAATTAATTAGATAGATAACTGTCAATTGACAGCTTAGAAACGAAACAAGTAATGGGTATGATTACCGCCACGCAGGCGGCTTTTTATGATAATGCCCGAAACAAGTATTGGGTTTTATATGTTGATTTAATAAAAGGAAAAGTCAATGAGTTTTGAATTCGAAATAAGTTTTTATATATTTACTTTAAGAATCAGAATGACCAAATGGTTTTACTAATTAATTGATTAAGTATCGATACTCAAACAAACAAATTAAACATCAACGATAACTGCTCGAAAGCTTGGTGGATAAGCCGCTCGGTGTAGCGGGGGAGGATAGAGATAATCACTCCTAACATACTGATACCGATAGTTAAGGTGAGGGGGAACCCCACGACAAACACCGACAACTGCGGGGTCATGCGGTTTAGGATACCCAGAGCAAGGTTTAGAATTAAAAATAAGGTGATAAACGGCAAAGCTAACATTAACCCATTAATAAATATAGTGTTAGCAAATTGAGCAAATACCCAAAAACCATCGCGATTTAATGGTGCGGTTTGAATTGGGAGCAGTTCAAATGAATTGACCACGATATAAATAAGCCACAAGTGCCCATCGAAAGCGAGAAACAATAAAAGGGTGATGACGTTAAATATACGACCTAAAATAGGCATATTGGGTCCACCTGTTGGGTCAAAAAAGGTGGCGAACGATAACCCCATTTGTAAACCAATCACTTCCCCTGCATGACGTACGGCAGCAAATGCCATTTGCATTGTGAGCCCCATCGCAACACCAATCACCATTTGTTGCACGATAACCCATAGCCCCATAGCAGAAAACAATGGGATATTGACGACCGGAAGTTGGGGGGAAACAATCAAGACGACAAAAAAAGCTAATGCGACGCGAACTTTGGTAATTGCCTGTTTTTCATTAAAAAAGGGCGCTGTACCAAGCAGCGCCAAAAGGCGTATGAAAGGGTAGAAACCTTGGCTTAGCCACAGTGTGAGTGTTTCACTGGTAATGGTTAGCATTGTTAACCAATAATAAAGGGTAAGCTGCTAAGCAAAGACCGCATATAGTCAATGAGCAAATTCAGCATCCAGGGACCTGCAATAATGATCACGGAAATGACCGACAAAATTTTAGGAATAAAAGACAATGTCATTTCATTCACTTGTGTGGCGGCTTGCAGTAAGCTGATAATTAAACCCGCGGCTAAAGCGGCTAATAACAAGGGAGCCGCTAGCATCAGTGCGATTTTCATCGCCTCTGTTCCCATCGCCATCACTGATTCAGGTGTCATGACTACTCCGAGTAAAATAATCCTAATTAAAAAAGCTTTGCGATAATGAGCCAAGCAATAATTGCCAGCCATCGACTAATACAAACAGCATTAATTTGAATGGCAATGAAACTGTTGCGGGGGGAACCATCATCATCCCTAATGCCATCAAGACACTAGCCACCACTAAGTCGATGATTAAAAATGGAATAAAAATGGTAAAGCCAATTTGGAATGCGGTTTTGAGTTCGCTGGTAATAAAAGCGGGTACTAAAATACGTAACGGAACATCTTTCGCTTCTTGAATTTCACCCACTTTCGCTATCCTTGCAAACAGGGCTAAATCAGATTCGCGCGTTTGTCCTAACATGAAGGTTCTTAATGGGGCAGTTCCTTTCTCTAAAGCCGTTTCGAGGCTAATTTTGTCTTCGCTAAACGGCTGGTAGGCTTCGCGGTAAACTTGGTCGGCAACGGGTGACATCACAAAAAAGGTCAAAAATAGCGCCAAGCCTAGTAAGACTTGATTCGGAGGAGCGGAGGGCGTTCCGAGTGCGTTACGCAATAAACCTAAAACAATAATGATGCGGGTAAAACTGGTCATCATTAACAATAAGGCGGGAATAAAGCCTAGTAAGGTTAAAAATAATAGCGTTTGAACGGGTAAAGACCAAGTTTGACCGCCATCTGCCATTGAGTGGCTAATAATGGCAGGCAGTGCCGCAGAGGCGGAATTTGGCAATAAAAACAAGAGGGCAGTAATCGTAAATAGAGATTTAAAAGATAACATGAGCGTTTCCGATTACTTATGTATAGATGTAACTGAAGCCGCAAATTTTGCAGCCTCTTGTTTTTTCTTTAATAAAGACTGAAATGTGAGTGGTTCAACTGGCAATGCCGTTGTGTTTTCAGGCTCTGACGGATATTGGTGTAAGAGGCTGATATTTTGTGAGGTGACACCTAATACCAAACACTCATTGTTCACCTCGACAACCACAACGCGTTCTTTATTACCCAGTGAGCAGCGACTTTTGACTTTTACGATTTGCTCTTTGCCCATTTTTTTTGGGGCAAATCCTAATTTTTTCACCAACCAAGCCCCGGCTAATATCAATAAAATGATCCCCCCTAAAGCGCCCGATATTTGCGTCAAGCTATCATTGTGGTCAATAGCCGGTGCATTAGGTTCACTGGAGGAAACGGTTGTTGATAAAAAAGGCACAGATGTCGGTGCCTGCTCAGCTTGATTGGATATTGCCATTATTATCGACTCATGTTGTTATTTAACGACTTAAACGGCGCATACGTTCGGAAGGCGTAATGATGTCAGTAATACGAATACCGTAATTGTCTGAAACCACGACCACTTCACCCTGTGCGATCAAATAGCCATTGATTAAAATATCCAATGGTTCACCCGCTAAGCCATCCAGAGACACCACAGAACCTTGGGATAAGCTCAGTAATTTTTTTATGGTCATTTTAGTGCGGCCCAGCTCCACTGAAAGGCGCACAGGGATGTCCATGATCATATCGATGTCGGACAATTGGTTTAATGGGTTTTGTCCATCAAAGTTATCAAAAGCCTGTGCACCAGCTGAGGCGGATTCCGCTTTTTTTTGCTGTTCCAGCGCTTCAGCCCATAGGTCTTCACTGTCGTGATTGGTTGATGCATCAGGAGAGTTCTTCGCCTCACTCATTGGTACTTTCCTCATCTAGAGTGTTTAATACAGGGTTAATCAAATGTTCTACACGCAATGCATACTGGCCATTTTGAGTACCGTATTGACTGGTTAATACGGGAACACCATCAACATTAACGATGAGGCGGTCAGGCTTCTCAATTGGGAGCACATCCCCTTTTTGCAGTTGCAGTAAGCGAGAAATTCGCATTGGAATGTCAACAAAGTTGGCGACCAATTCAAGTTCGGAGCGTTTTACTTGGGTAACAAGGTTGGTTACCCAAGTTTCGTTTTCTTGGTGACCTTGTTCCATTGGTGGGTTAATTAAGCGCTCACGCAATGGCTCAATCATAGCGATCGGAATACAAATACTGAATTCACCAACGGTATTGCCTATCTCCACTAAAAACGGTGTGGTGACTACGATGTCATTTGGGGACGTCGTGATATTGGTGAATTTGACTTGGATTTCAGAGCGCACATATTCCACTTCAATATCAGCAATGGGTTTCCAAGCATCGCGATATGCCCCTAAAGCGAGCTTGAGCATGCGATTGATAATACGTTGCTCAGTATTGGTAAACTCTTTACCTTCTTGTCGTACAGGAAAACGGCCATCTCCACCAAACAGATTGTCGACAGCGATATAAACTAACGCAGGCTCAAAGGTAAACAATGCTGTGCCCCGTAATGGCGGCATATGAATTAAGTTTAAGTTAGTTGGGACAGGTAAATTACGTGCAAATTCGTGATAAGGTTCGATTTTAATCCCACCCACCGTAATATCTGGGCTGCGACGTAACATATTGAACAAACCCATACGGAATTGGCGAGCAAAACGTTCATTGATGATTTCGAGAGACTGCATTCGTTCTCGAATAACTCGACGTTGAGTATTCGGGTCGTAAGGGCGAACATTATCTTTCCCTTGCGTCTCTGGTACAGGCGTACTGCTTGATGGTGCATCGTCATTAAGCAGCGCATCAATTTCGGCCTGAGATAAAATATTATCGCTCATGAATATTACCGCAGAATAAAAGTAGTGAATAACACATCAGAAATATCCTGATCGGTATCCCCCGGGATCAGGGTAGGGGTGAGGGTTTGCTTAATATCTTTCATTAACTGCAACTTACCTTCATGTGTCTCGATATTTTTTGCTTTTTGCTCTGAAAGCAGCAGTAACAAACGGCTACGTACTTCAGGGAGGTATTCATGAAGCTGTTTACGCGATTTTTCATTCGCGAGTCGTAAAGTCACATGGATATAGAGTACGCGATCAGGCGTATCAGCAGCACCGGTTAAATTGACGGTAAATGGCTCTAATTCCATAAAAATAGGCTGTGGCATATTCGGGCGCTTTTCTTCTTCACTATCCGTTTGTGCGCCTTGTTGTGTCGTCCACCAGGTATAACCCCCAAACCCTGCACCAGCAAGGGCAAGAAGGGCAAATAGAATAATCAACCCTTTGTTGGAACTGTTTGATTTTTTGCTCGACGACATTTAGCTGAATTCCTGTTTCTTGGGTGCTAAACCCAGATGGGTTTTTACGTTATGATCTCTAGCATTATGGCTTGGTTGCCAAGAGTTAAAGGAGTGAAAAACGAAACAAAAAGGCGGTAACTCGGCGCTTTAGCTAGGAAATTACCGCAATTTGTTTATTTTTTACGCAAAAGTGTTAATGCCACCTTGTCGTGATGCTGTTGTTATTGGTGAAACAGTTGTATTCGCTTCGCTAATACCAACAGCTCCCATGGATGGATGTGTTGCTTGAATTTGTCCATCGTGTTGGTGGGTACTTTGTTGCGGGTTATCTGACTGATGGTTCAAATTATCTTGACCGACAGAGCCTTGAGCTAGGTGAATGCCACTTTCTTGTAGTGCGCTACGTAGCACAGGCATCATGGACTCCATTGCGGCTCGCACATGACTATGCGGGGAGACAAAGTGCATCACGGCTTGGTTATCTTCGATACGTAAATGCACATTGAGCGAGCCTAACTCTTCTGGGTGCAAACGAATCTGTGCCTGAGATACCCCTTGGCGAGAGAAAAATAACATATGTTGGCTTAATTGCTGCTGCCACGCTTCGCTGCCTAATTGGCTAGCTAAATGCATAGTTGGTGTTGCCGTGGGCGCATTCATTGCAGCGGCCTGTGCGGTCGTTGCCGTTGGCATCATACTAACTGGCATAGTTGTTATGTGCTGTGAGGATGTGGTAGTAAAAGCGCCAGTTTCAGTTTGTAGTGTAAATGCGCTTTTCGTGGTTTGGTTTAGGGCCTCGCTGGAAACATTTTGTAGGTTTAATACTGGGTCTTTATCACTCACTTTTTTATTCAATGGCATAAAATCAGCAGTTAAATTTTTGCCACGTATATCGCGTTGGTTATCAAGGGGAAAATGAGATTGGTCACGACGTTCTTCTTTTTCATTCTTAATAAATACCCCAAGTTCCGGGCTGTCTTCTTCGCCTGCGATTTGTTGCTGTGAACCTTCAAGGTGTTTGCCATCATCTTCATTAATGATGCCATTTGTATTATCCGTTAGATGCTGCATTTTTTGAGTAAACGCGCCTAAAACTGGATGGGCTTCAGTTTTGATTGCCGTATTCGCCACCGTTTGTACTTGGCCAGTTAATGACTGTTTCAAGTTATTTAGCCATGCTTGTTTGTTGGTATCTTTGCCTGTTAATAACTCTGTATTAAGTGCAGTTTGCACGCTATCGGCACGCAAGTTACGGCTAAAGTTCAGTTGTTCAATTGTGTTTTCAGCATTTTTTTGCCCAACTTGGGTTTGTTCAACAGTTTCTTTACTCGCTATTGCCAGTTTGTTGTCAACAATGTCTTTGTTAAGCGCTTCTTCATTGACTGGTTGATTGGCGGCATTTTGTTTTTCAATCGGTTGCTGGTTATCAAGCATGGCTTGAAAGGGGAGTGCAGGGGCTTGATTTTCATCAGTGCGCGATTCATTTTGTTGTATATTGCCATTTTTAGTCGATGATGCGGCTGGCACATTCAGGGCATTGATGTCCATTTATTGAGGTCTCCGTAAAGTCGCTCGCTGAGCAAACTCGTCCATTTGTTTTTGTTCTAAGCGGTTTTGACGTTGGTATTCAGTATGTTCAGCACGTTGAATTAATGTGTCGAACGCATTGACACGCTGTTGTTTTTCTTGCCAATGACGGTTAGCTTCGCTAACGCGTTGTTCCCATAAATTTAGTTGCTGTTGCTGTTGTTCGATGGTCAGTTCCAATGTGACCAAAAATTGCTGATAATTCTGCCACTTATCCGATTCCATACCCGTATGCAAGGTTTGGTTGAGTTTTTGACGATATTCGGACTGGTAGTTTTCCAACATATTCAGTTGCTGCGCCATTTGTGTATGGGTTTGGCGCACTTGAGCTAACACCTTAGCCGCTTCTTCTGAGGCTTCGACGGCTAAGGTGAGTAATGTTGTTAAGGCATTATTTTTGGCCATTTATCCCCTCGTTATTCGTTGGGAACTACTTGAGTGAGCTGATCACATGCGGTTTGATAGTCACATCGCTCATCAATATCCTGCTGTAAAAAAGTCGACATTCGCGGATAATACTGAATTGCCGTATCTAACATGGGGTCACTGCCCATGGCGTACGCACCCACGTTAATTAAGTCTCGGTTACGTTGGTAACTGGAGGTTAACTGTTTGAAACGTTGAATTTTTCGGTAATGCTCTTTAGGAATGAGCTCCGTCATTGCTCGGCTAATGGATGCCTCGATATCAATCGCAGGGTAGTGCCCTGACTCAGCCAGTGATCGTGAAAGGACAATATGACCATCCAAAATCGCACGAGCCGAGTCGGCGATCGGGTCTTGTTGGTCATCTCCCTCAGTTAAAACGGTATAGAAGGCCGTAATTGACCCACCATTTTTCCCATTCCCCGCACGCTCAACTAAAGCAGGTAATTTGGCGAAAACAGAAGGTGGATAGCCTTTGGTTGCTGGCGGTTCACCGACGGCTAAAGCAATTTCACGTTGTGCCATACTGTACCGGGTAAGTGAGTCCATAATCAGCAACACACTTAAGCCTTTATCGCGAAAATATTCTGCGATACGAGTGGCATAAGAGGCGCCTTGCATGCGCAATAGAGGGGACACATCGGCGGGTGCAGCAACGACAACAGCACGTTTTAAGCCATCAGCCCCTAAAATATTTTCAATGAAATCTTTAACTTCACGACCACGTTCACCGATCAACCCAACCACGATAATATCGGCTTGAGTAAAGCGCGCCATCATGCCGAGTAATACACTTTTACCTACACCAGAGCCAGCGAATAGGCCCATACGTTGGCCTCGGCCAACTGTTAATAACGCATTGATTGCCCGAACACCGACATCCAATACACTGCTAATAGGTGTTCGCTCCAATGGGTTAATTGGTGGGGTAATTAAGGGGGCGCGTGTTTTTACCTCTAATGGGCCTTTTCCGTCTAATGGGTTGCCTTGGGCATCAAGCACTCTGCCTAATAATTCATTACCAATGGGGAGTAAGCGGCTGGTTTGCCCGTCATCTCCGGTTGATTGTGCATAAACACGCGCACCAGGAGCGATCCCTTCGAGGTCAGCTAATGGCATCAGTAGCATTCTTGGGCCGTTAAAACCGACGACTTCACAGACTACCTCGTCTGAGCCGCCATTAATTGAGCGCTCAATAAAACAAGTTGCCCCTAAAGGCATTTTAATGCCTTCGGCTTCCATCACTAAGCCGGTGATTTTTGTGAGGCGGCCATAACGACGCACCATCGGGATCCCTTTCATCCGCGACTCTAAATCGTCCAACGAGGCAATCCAGCGTCCCAATCGTGCAGTCATGAAAAGCTCTCCGGTGCATATAAACGGCACAACTCTTGCCAGCGTGTCGCTACTGTCATATCAATTTCACCGTCTTCTGCGACGACACGGCAACCACCGAGATGCAATTTAGGATCTGCCACTAAGCGCCAACCATTTAAGTTGAGCAGGGAACCGAGATGCTGTTCAATCAATTCAAAATGATTTGGGTTGACGTGCAGTTCAGGCTGCCCTGCAAAAATTGGCTTTTGCTGCAGTAAGTGGCTGATTTCTTCCAGCAAAGCAGTGCCATCACAAACGGTAGATTGTCCTAACACTTGCTTCGCTGCGGTTAAAGCTATCTGTAGTAGCTTTGTGGTCACCACCGTATCAAAGGTATCGAGTGAATAATTAAATTCAGACAGCAATTTTTGCCATGTTTCAATCACGGGTTGTTGCATAGCGAGCGCTTGCTCACGCCCTTGTTCTTCTCCAGCTCGCAAGCCTTGCTCAAAGCCCGCTTGGTAACCTTCTTGCTGGCCTTTTTCATGCCCTTGTTGGAAACCAGTGCGCTGAGCATCTTCTTTTATGTTATCGAGCAAGTTAATTTGCTCTAACACTTCTTTTGGCTCAAGGCACGGGACTTTTGGCGCATCAGGCTCAGGGACATCGCTTAGTGCGGGGATACCTGAGTTGAGGTCCCATTGATTAAGCTCACGCAGTTGCCAAGGTTGCCATTGGTCATTTGGAATTGTTGACTTAGACATAGACATCGTCTCCACCACCTATGGCGATTTCGCCTTTTTCGACTAAACGGCGAACGATAAGCAAAATGGCTTTTTGTTCGTTTTCCACTTGAGACATACGTACAGGAGAGCGCGATTCCAAATCGTCGCGCACGATTTCTGCAGCACGAGCGGCCATATTGTTGAGGAAGTGGTCGCGCAGAGCTTGGTTGCTGCCTTTGAGGGCAATAACCAGTGAGTCTGTCGAAACATCCTGCAAAATACGTTGAATGCTGCGGTTGTCCACCTCGATAAGGTTTTCGAATAGGAACATTTCGTCAATAATGCGTTGAGCCAGTTCACCATCGTAATCACGCATTGCATCGATAACGCTTTCTTCTTGCTGGCTTTTCATCAAGTTGATGATTTCTGCCGCAGTTCTCACGCCACCCATTTTGCTGCGTTTGAGGTTTTGGCCATCCAGTAAGTTGTTCAATACCTCGGTTAATTCCGCTAATGCAGCAGGTTGGACACCACCGAAGGTGGCGATACGTAACATAATATCGTTGCGTTGGCGCTCTTCGAATAATTCGAGGACATCCGCTGCAAGATTGCGTTTTAAGTGAACCAAAATAGTCGCGATGATTTGCGGATGTTCATCACGGATAATATCGGCAACGGTTTGGGGTTCCATATAGTTGAGGCTTTCGATCCCCGAGGTTGTTTCTTGTTTTTCAAAGATATCCTCAAGTAAGCTTGCAGCGCGTTCTTCGCCAAGTGCTTTCACCAATACAGAGCGCAGATAGTCATTCGTGTTGATATTGAGAGCCGCGAATTGGATCGCTGACTCTTCAAATTCCGTTAATACTTCTGCCAGTTCGTTATTTGAAATTTGGCGCATGTTTGACACTGCCATACTCAATTGTTGAACTTCTTTAGGATTCAGGTGCTTAAAGACTTCTGCAGCCTGATCTTCACCGAGCGTCATTAACATCACGGCACTTTTTTCTGTTCCACTTAAACTCATTGGGATTTTCCTAACCACTGACGGATAACCATTGCCACGATTTGTGGGTCTTTTTCTGCCATTTCACGTATGCGTTGGCTTTGGATTTCAGCACTAACACGTTGACGAGTCAGGCGACGGCGTGTTTGCTCATCCATTTCTTCATCAATCGCTTCATCAACCACGAGCGGAGTTTTCAGTTGCGTGGCAACAAAAACCTCAGCTTCGGCTTGGGCTTGCTGTGTCTTACGGTATTTAACCCATTGTGGTTTGATACCAAAACGCCACATAAACCAAGCAATAATGGCAATAAGCAGTATTTTCCCGTAATCCAGAAGCTGAGCAATAAATTGTGGGCTTTCAAGTAACGAAGGCACTTCTTCAATAGGCGTCTCATTGGTAAACAATGAATTCGTAATATTGAGAGAATCCCCTCGTGCAGTGGAAAAACCCATTGCTTCGCGTGTTAATGCTTCAATTTGTTGCAGCATCTCTGGCGGTAATGGTTTCATTTCTGGGCCATTTTCACTGTCTTGTGAATGGTAATTGACAATAACTGCGACCGAGAGCCTATCGACGACACCAATTTGCCGTTGGGTATGACTAATTTTGCGATCTACCTCGTAATTCGTCGTTTCATCGCTTTGTGAGTTCGAAACGCTATTACGGTTATTTGCAGTTTGAGCGCCATCTTTATTGTCTTTATTGGTTTCAATTGGTGCATTTGGCGCACTAACGGGTTGATTAGAAAGCGCACCAGGCACTCCACCTGTTCCGCCATTGTTATTTTGCATACTTTGGCTGTTTTGGCGGGAACGAATAGCGGCGCTATCTGGTGTTTGGTTGGGTTTATATTCCTCTGAAGTTTGTTCAACTTTTGAGAAATCCATTTGTGCGGTGACTTGTGCGTGGATATTAGCGCGCCCTACGAGAGGGGATAGAATATCTTCGATGCGCTGTTTGAGATGGGATTCCATCTCTTTGGTCATTTTAATTTGTGCGCTGTTCGCCGATTGCTGGCTATTATCGTTATTGGTGAGTAAGCGACCCGCTTGGTCAACAATAATGACATTACTGGCTGTTAGGCCTGTTACGCTACTCGATACCATATGGACAATGGCGCTAATTTGTCCCTCATCAAGCATTCTTCCCGGTAATAAGCCAACCGTCACTGAAGCGGTTGGTAGCTTTTGCTCTCGTACAAATAATGTTGGTTTAGGAATGGCTAAATGCACCCGAGCACTTTGTACTGGGCTTAGTGATTCAATAGTTCGAGAGAGTTCACCCTCTAATGCGCGTTGGTAGTTGATTTGCTCACTAAATTGGCTGATACCAAATTGTTCTTTATCTAGTAATTCAAAACCGGTATTGCCGCCTTTGGGTAAACCTGATTGAGCGAGTTTCAAACGTAATTCATGCACTTTATCTGCAGGAACTAAAATAGCGCTACCATTATCAGCAATTTGATAAGGCACATTCATCTGAGTTAGCTGGCCAACAATATCGCCACCATCTTTAGCACTTAAATTGCTAAGAAGTACACGGTAGTCAGGGCTGCGTAACCAGAGGAGAAGGGCGACAATAATTGAAACAGCCGCAGCTGCCGCAATCATTAACGGTATTTTAGGATCAGCTTTAATCCTTTCAACTATAGAGGCAAAACCCTTTTTGGCCTCCCCCGTGTCTTTAGATGCGGCACTCATAAATATTCCCTGCTTGGCAGACTACTAGACGGATGAAAATACTTTTGGTGAAACAATGTTATTTCCCTCTTCGTAACGTCACTTTTTCACTTTGCTATTATTTCTTGTTTTTGAGGGTTCTAATGACGGAATCAGCCTATAAAATTGGTGTTATTTATCGGCTTCAAGTTAAAAAGGGTGTGATAGGGTAAGCTGGCCAATATAGGTTAGTGAAAAATTCACAGTAATTAATAAGAAGAGAATCGAATGACAGTTCAAGCGATTGAAGGGGTTATTTCACAATTAAATGTCGTGGCAACCCAAGCCACTAACCCAATTAAACCAGCAATTGAGCCAGTTGGATTTGCTGACCATCTGGTTGCTTCGGTAAATCAAATTAATAAAACGCGTAATGATTCAGCGAAGCAAGTTGAAAACTTCACTTTAGGAAAGCAAGATATTTCCTTGAATGACGTGATGGTTGATATGCAAAAAGCGAGTTTAAGTTTGCAAATGGGAATTCAGGTACGTAATAAGCTGGTGGCAGCGTATCAAGAGATTATGTCAATGCCAGTGTGATTGGTTTATCTATTTGAATATTATGAATTAACTGCCTTGTTATTGCCTTTGTGGGGCAGTGATGGGGCATTTCTATTCAAAATATCAATTTGGCTAGCATCATTTTCTGTCATCCATGCGCCATATACATCATGAACCATTTTTGATGATGCGTGTCCCATTTGCGTTGCAATGAATGCAGGGTTGGCTCCGGCTGATAGCATCCAACATGCGTACGTGTGCCTTGTCTGATATGCTTTCCTGTGTCTAATTCCTGACTTTCTTACCAGATAGTTCCATATTTGACCAAATCCACCCGGAGAGTAGAATTTTGTTTTCAACCCATTCGCTGCAACGATGTTTGGTTGAAAAACAAAAGTGCACGTATCCTCTCTTGATTTACCGAATTCCCTTGTTGATACATTAACAATCTCTGGCTGGGTCATTCTAGTTAAGGGCATTTGAGATTTTAAGCACTCAATAACAGGGTCAAGCATGTAAATAACCCTGTCTGTTCCTGCCTGAGTTTTTGGGAATGTAAATTCACCTACAATCGATAGATTCCTTCTTACTGTTAGTGTTTTCTCAGTGAAGTCTATATCTTCCCAAGCAAGCGAACAAAGTTCACCCGGTCTCAATCCTGTATACACAGATGTAATTAACATATTTCTAGACTGTTCATTGTTAGCGGCACTGAGAAGCCTAGGAAACTCATTTTGTGTTATTGGGTCTGGCTTTGGCCTGTCTTTTTTCAATGGCTTTATTGATGAGAATATATTTGTGTTTATATATCCATTATCAAAAGCAAAATTAAAAATATGACGCAGCAATCCAATATAGTTATTTACTGTTGGAACCGTTCTGCCTATTTTGTTTGTTTTATGTCCTCTATCCAAAGTTGGCGATGTTAATAAATTATTTCGTATTAATAAAATATCCTCAGTTTTAAATGTTGATACGTTTCTTTTTGTATTAATAAAATTAGATACTGCATTTAAAATAGTGATGTACTTTTTTAATGTGCTTGACGATATTTCAACGCTTTTAATTTCTATCCACTTGTTAGCTAATTCACCATAGGTTATCACTCTATCGCCAGAGCTATATGTGCTGATATTTTTTGACTCAGGGAATTCAGCCGAGTAATCAAAAGCGCCAGTTTTTATTTTGTAGCAGATGGCTGTCCTTATCTCACCTGCTAATTTTCTGTTTTTAGTAGTGTCAGGTATCCCGAGAGTTTCCCGTACTCTCTTTCCCTTGTATGTAAATGATATACGAAGGCTTTTACCATGCACTTCAACACCTGTTGGGTATTTTATTTTCATAATGCACCTATTGAGGTTGTGAATTTCTTTGCTTCTCGATCCAGTTTATGATCGCCTCATGATTGTACATGCATTCTGAATTTTCTTTAGGGCTTCCGTCCGGTGAAATGTGAAGATATTCTCTACCGGCAGCCCAAGACTTTTTCCTTGCAGATTTGATTGTCCCAGAGCGCATGCCAGTAATCATCATAAGCACATCTTCAGTAACCCACTTGCTTGGGGTTAGAAGAACAACATTATCCACCATTAATCTCCTTATCTATGCTATTGACGTACCAAGTTAGCCACATGATTGGTGGAAACTTTTTATGTTCTTTGGTGAGTGTTAATTTAAACTTAGGTAGGTAATCTTTGAGTATTGCTGTGCTTTGTTTATCGCTGAGTTTTTTGAGTTGCTTTAATTTGTCTCTGCATTCCCTTGCAATCTTTCGACGTCCGTTCTCAAGCGTCACATCATCCATTTTTCCGCTTATATTGCTCATCATCATCTCCGCAATCTTTACTGCAATATGCGCTATTTGGTGCTGCTGGCATTTCTTCGCACCAGATGCACATTCCATTTATTGATTTAATTACTGGCTGGCGATTTGATAATGCGGCTTGAATGTGTAATTGTTCTAGTTCGTTTGCTGAGTCGATAATATCCATTTTAAATTTCCTTCTTCTTTAATCATTAAATAACACTCTAGAACAGCTCTAGATATATCTGCACTTTCTGCTATTAGCTTCTCATGAATAGCTAGTGGTGATAGATTTACTGAATCTCTCCATTGAATGTTAATTTTATATTTTCTAATTATGTGAAATATTATTTTATCCTCAAAGTAATCACGACCAATTTTAGTTATTGCTTCATTTCTTTTATATGTAATATCGTAAGTATTATTTATCCATCTCACAGAGTGACGAGTGAACTCAAGATTAAACTCGCCATTGCAAACGTAATAGTTATGCACTAATTGATTAATCTGCCAATCATTTAGTTGACTATACTCATTACTCATAATTCACCTATGCTATTTTCAATACGTTATTAAATTGAATATTGCTTTCCACCTGATCCCCGAATACATCCCAATCGCCAAATTTCTCACGAGCGAATAATTCGATGCGTGGCACGTCTCCATATAGTTCCTCTAGCCTATGATGTACTTCCTTTGGCTTTTCACTATGATCGCCAAGGCATGAGTAAATTACTTGCCGAACACTTGCAGATTGACGGGGTAGGCCATTACCACGAACAGCTATTAGGCATATTTCCGCATTTGCACGAGTGTAATTACCGCCATTGATTTTCGTTTCGTTATTTAAAATATCCATATAATCGTAGGCATCGAATAACTCACCGTTTTGTATTTGCTTTGTTATTCTTTCCATTGCCAATTTATTTAATTTAATCCAAACGAAACCAAGCATAGTTTTAACTTTAAAACCCCATGCTTCGGATAGTTTAATTGCTTCAAGTGCAAAATTGCCCGTGAACCACATACACAAAACAGAGTTTTCAGAGGCTATAGTTTCTATTGGTAATCGAGAGAGGGAATATAAATCGGTGGTGTTGTAATGATTGGTTGCTGCGCCGTTTGATGCTTTATTATTATATTGCCAAGGTGGATCAGCTAATATGAGGTCATACTTTTTCATTCTCCGCTCCACTATCACTTATATTAAATGGCAATCCATCCGCTTCCATTGGCTTTATGTGAGCAAACGTACATGGGATGATTCCACCGCCAAACTCTTGGGCAAACATCAATGCTTGCTTTGCCTGAAGAGAAACATATTGTTTTGGTAATGCTATTTGATACGTAACGCCATCAATTAATACTAGCGTTGTCATTGCTTGAACTTGTTTCATTGATTATTCTCTCGCATCCTTCACTTCGAATTTAATATCTACATCTTTGTTAATTGATATTTTGATGCATGTGCTGTCGTAATAAAGACTAATTTGGTCAAGTTCACGCTGTAGGTCTATAGAAACATTATTATTGTGGTAATAAAAATAGCGACAACGAAACCAATTATCACCAAGTTTAATTACATCGTTGGGATTTAATTCACTGACAGATTTATTCATTGATTAACTCCAGTTCTTCTTCTCGAAACCAATTCTCTCCGCCATCATCGAACTCAACATAATAATTGAGTAATGAATCATCGTGCTGGTCATATCTTACAAATACGCCAGTGTAACCATCCATTTCACCTTCTAGTGTATCTTTAACCACTCTAACCTTATCGCCGGCTTTAAATTTCATTTTCAACCTCGACATATTTAATAACTCTGTAGTTTAGTACTGTCCCTTCGTCACACATTTGAATTGATGACTGACTACCTAAATAAGGGTCAAGAATATAACCATCTTCTTGCTTGTTGTTGATTAGCCAATCCCTGAGAATACCCTTTTCATATGAACGAATAGGACAAATAACACTTCTATTTTCTGTTATTTTTTTCTTACCGACGTTTTCAAGTTCATTAACCGTTAGGTCACAAT
>NZ_JAMPRR010000040.1:0-33215 GCF_028483405.1 Providencia sp. PROV076
CAGATAAATCTTCAGAGTTAGGTTGCACAGACTGGCTAACAGGTCTTGTCGTTATAGAGTGCTCAGTAAGAGCACTTGCCTGCTGTAGCGCTTCTATAACCGTTAGTTTTGGCAATAAGGCTTGCCACACAATACTATGCTGTAAATAACTAAAGGCTTTTCTATGCTTACGGAATATACTTTTCAGCCAACACGTGTCCTTGTTCTCTGCCAACTTTAAATCCAGTTTCTCTAGTGCCTCATCACTAAAAGTCTGCCTCACTCTCTCCGCCACCAAGTCATGACGAATGTGCTTGCTTTTGGTTAGCCCTAGATCCTGCGCTAAGCGCTGATAAAACAGCGTCCACTGCTCAAGGCTTGGGGAAAGCTCTTGCGCTCGTGGAGCATCTAACAGAGGGGCTATATAAGCAGCTAGTGCTGTTAATTGAGATAGGGAGTCTTTGGGGTAGTCTGAAAGCAGCTCAGTATGACCCAAAGCCCAAAATTGATGTCGGTGATCATCTACAGCTCTATCAAAGAAGACTAAAGCACCGTGTTTTGGACAATATGGCAAAGCGGGCAAATACCAATCTCGTTGCCAAAAGGCTTCCCCATACCTATTTAGCTGAAGAGCAACGCAATCAGGGCAGTATCTAAAGCGGTTATCGCTCTTAACTCTAGAAGCAGCGACTCCTAGCATTAAATGCACCGCACCTTGCGCTTGGTACTCCATTAACCGAATAGCTTCGTCTCGGCGCTCCTTGCCTACAAACGGAGCATATAAAGGGAATAAGGTATGCTCATAAATAAGCTGCTGAACAGCGTAACGTCCTGTTTGATGTAGATGTCTTGCTATCACACCTAAATGCGAGGGCAGACCTAAGGTAGCGACCACCTTGCGGTTGCCATACACCTCATCCAACAGCTGCTTAGGACTAACAATCCCTTGATAAACGCCTGCCCGTGCAATAGTGCTATAAATCAGCTCATTCGAGTACGGAACAGGAAAGTTTCTCATGGCTAACCTGCTTGTTTAAATAAGCTCGCCATATCCACTATTACCCCTTTCCCTTTTAACCGTTCATGCATGGTTTTTTCAGGTTGGCGTTGTGAATAGATATAACGTAAATCCGTATCAGGCAAGCTATCCCAGTCGCTGGGCTTGACTACCTTTATAGCCGAAACCTTTTTACTCTTGGAGGGCTTTTCTAGTTCTGACACTACCGTTTCGCCTTCCATCAACCACTGCAAAACAAGAGGCAGTAACTTTTGTCTTGTCATCGTTGGATTCTGGCTAAACGCTTTTTTAATAGTGGGAATTAACAGGCTTGAATCGTAATCCTCTTTCAGCATCAGATATAAATGACGCTGATCTTCGGTATCTAACTCTTGAAGGGCTTTTTCTTCTGGTGTTTGTTCTTGTATCGCTGCGATATCTAGCTGAAGTTGGATTAACCGTTTATCAATCTCGGGAACGACTAGATCAGAATAACGAGCAATGCGTTCTGGGATACCCGAGCGTAATGCCTCTAGCATGGGGTGCACAGGCTTTAACTCATCTTGATACACTTGCCGCAATAAACCAGCGGTAATACGCTCATTGCCTAAAGCTAGCGCACGGAGCTGAGCGAGTACAAAAAGTTTTACTACAATGTCCATCACTCCTTGGCTTAGCTCATACCACACATCACGGACCTCATCCGATAACAGCGCATCTTTGCGTTGTAAAAGCTGTAATTGCCAAAGATTATCCGTAAAAGCGATCCACTCTTGATTGGGCTTTCCACGTTGCGTTTGTTGTATAGGATCCCAGAATATAGCTCCAAACCCTGCCCCTCTACGTGCAGACCGCAAATCAGCCTCAAAAATCTCTCGTGCTTTAGGGGTACCAATCAACATCACTGGTACGCCAATAATATTCACCATCGTCACAAAAAAGTTCAGCATCTCTTGAGATCCACCCGAACGAGAGCGGCTTAAATGCTGAATTTCATCAATAACCAACAACCCTAAAGCATGTGCATTGGCTATTTGCGACATCAAAGCCAACATGGTTTCTATACCATGACGTTTTAAGCCATAACGACGCTCATAGTTCGAGCCCAAGGCTCGATCCAACGCTCTGAAAAAATTCAAGCAGATTTCTTTTAGCGAACCATTATGCGAGCAGTCTATTTTCAAATACACCACCTGCTCTACATTGAGTTCACGATGGTAAATCACCTGAGGATACGTGGCTAGAATACGATGAAGAGAGGTCGTCTTCCCACTACCAGAACAACCAATTAACAATAAGCTTTGTGCCGTAGATCGTGCCTCCTCAAAGCGAAATGTCTCCAACTCTCCCGTTTGAACACGCTCATAACCATTTTGTAAATGCTTTTGTAAATCTCCTGTTTTAGGATTTCTGCCTACGTAGCCACCTCGAATCATGACCGAAATACGCTCACTTAGTAGCAAATGCGTACCTAATGGCTGAAAATAGTCATCTGGAATACGACAAATGGTATGAGCTCTGATAACACGGGACTTTTGCAAGTCAGAGGAAGTAAGCTGTAAAGAGGATTTCAGTGATGCAGCACTATTCACTGACTCTTGTAATGGTGGTAAGGCCTCGATAAAAGGATTATCACGATAAGCCTCTACCCCCGTATCACGATAAACTGCTTGAATCCGGGTAGCACTCATGACTCATCCTTTTCTGGTGGATCCTGAAATAATTCAGGCACGTATGTGGGTAGGCTGTAATCTTCTTGATCATCCGCTTCCACTGCGTTGAAAGGAATAACTTTAGCCTCATCACCTGAAGAGCTTGGCTTCAAATGCTCCGCACGTTTTTTACGCTCCGAGGTCACGGCTTCTTTTTTATTAGTTTTAATCTGCTTAATGCGTGTTGATTTGGGCTCAGTAGTACTGGGCGTTAACTTATTCGCTTTCTGAATGGTTTGCTGAATAAACGCCTCAAGCTCCCTGCGTTTAGTTAACTCATCCTGCTTCGCATTGGCTTTATTGTGTTTTTCTTGTGCTTGTATATCCCAAACCTCCCAAAATGAGAGACCTTTAAACTGCCGACTACGTTCCGTCAGATTACAGCGCCAAAATACACGGCTGCCAACTTGCGGAAACAAATAAATCGTATCAACCAGCACTGGGTCATAAGCCGCTTCTAAATGTTGAGGTCTAGCTATATCAGTGCTCCGCTGCAACCAACCCTCACGCAGAATCTCTGACCCCGAGTAATACAAACCCCACAAATTAACGCCAAATGAAGAAATAGAGACCTTTCGGCGAGGCAGTAACGCTACTCGCAACTGCTCTTGCTCCACAGCCCTTAAACTACCTGTACGATGCTGCATACCCCATTGCCATAGCTGGACAGGAATAGACGGTAAATCTGTAGGAAAATCAGCATCTCGATCGTATTTATCCATCACCAGATGGTTATTTCTGAATAAGATCGTACGCAAAATAATTTGTGTGAACTCAAATACCGACAGAGATGCATCTAACCTATAGTCTGTTTCACCATGGCTTTTGATCCGACTGCCCTCTACAATGCCAGGTGCAAAGGACTTAAACTCGGCTTGTAGTGTTCTAAAAGTGCTTTCCACTATGCCTTTAGCATCGCCACGTCTAGGTGGAGCACTTTCCACTCGCACATTAAAACTAGAAACTAAGGCTTCGACCTGATGACTCATTAATTCGCCACGGTCCGCTAGCAACACATCTGGCAAACCTACACACGGCCAGTCTGAGCTACTAATCTCAATATCATGCTGGGCACAAATGGCCGTTTTGTCAGAGCAAGCATTTACAAAAGCCTGCATCGCCACCACATAAGACGGATTTTCAAAGCCGATATAAAAGCCCGTGATCATCCGACTAAACACATCAATCACAATGTAAAGCGTTGGTCTTCCTATGATTTTTTGGCGATCATGATGATCCACTAAATAAATATCAGCAATCGTGGCATCAATCTCATAACGACTCCCAGGGCCTAACGCCTGAGAAGTGGCTGTACTACTTAAGGGTCGTACGTCTTTTTTATATACCCCTGCTTTAACTCTAGACTTTAAGCGCTGAGCTTTAGGGTATTCTCGATCATAAAAATAACGAAACTGACGTAATGTTGGGTAATCCTCTTGGGGAATGCGAGGAAAATACTGAGCAAACAAGTCCACAAATCGTCTATAGGCAACGGTGGTCTTTGTACCTTTTTGATTTAACAGGTGCTTTTCTATGGTCAACCTAAAAAGGCGTTCAATCTCGGGCGTTACCTTGGTTCCTTCACCCTTACCATATTCTCTGGCTCGGCCAATCTTTGCTGTTCCTGTCGCTGAACGTCTTTCCCCTGGTGCACCGCTGTTTTTGTAGTCAGGAATTAATGCATTAGGCGTTTGACCACGCTGCCAGTAACGGCGTAACAACTTATAAACTGTAGCCTTAGTAACCTTATGTTCTTGGACCACATGCTCAACGAGTTCGCTTCTGACTTTAGGGTCGAAACGATCCTTACTATTAATAATAGGAAGAATTTTTCGATAATCCTCCTCGCGCTTCTGGAAGCTGACAGAATCTACAGACGGCTCTTCTAAATCAAGATGTACATAAGGGTCATCAGTTCTAACTAAGCGGCCTTCATCTAAATACTGCATTAGCAACAACTCAGCCCTAGCTTGTGGAACTCCTTTATCAGCGCTTATTTGCATCCAGACAACTTGGCCATCCTCTATAGCCAAAATGCGATACGGATCATTATCAAATAGCACAACCTCATTAATTTGCCACATAGCGCAACTCCTCCATATTCACTACTTGGCTAATACAGAGATCTGCACACTTATTTGCCCTGAAAGACTTATAAATATTGAACTTAATAAAACCATTTGCGGTTAAGGCTCGTATCTCACTCAATGTTTTGCCTAACTCCAAATCATAAGCAATATCAACCTGCTTACAGACATTGATAATGTTTTCATCTCCTTTTTCTTGCAGGATATGGGCCAATGGGGATAGTTGTGCTAAAAGCTCCGCAGAAACTTCTTCTGTTTTCACTGAATAAAGCCATTCAATATTTTCTTTTACTACGGGATTTATTTCTTTATCAGTAAAAATGAACCAAGGAATTTGCTTTTGCTGCCAATAGCGACGCTCTAGTTCTAGTTTTTCTAAGGTACGCTCGTCTTGTAAGGCTGCTGCAGGTTTGACTTGAATAGCAAACTGCTCAAAAGGACCATCTTTGCAGTCCACTAAAAAATCAGTAGACATAACCTGATCTACACCACGAATAACAGGATGCTTAATACCACTATCTATTGCAATCTGCCTGGTATCACTAGGTAATAAGGGGAACTGCTCGCGTATATCTAGCACGCTGCTCTCCCACTCAAGACTGAGAAAAACAGCAAGCTCTAAGTCAGATAGCAAATGATGGACTCGTCCCGTCTTATGAGAATAAATACGGTGGGAACGACCTGAAGAAGGAACTTCTTGTACTGTTAGCCATGGAATATAGTCTTTACCATGCCCTTGGCCACGCCCCTCTTTAATACGACGGGCAATTTGCACTTCAGAAAATGAAGAGTTTGCTTTAGCCATAACAAAAGTCCAGTATGCTTTTTCACAGCATAACTGGACTGATTTCAGTTTACAACTATTCTGTCTAGTTTAAGACTTTATTGTCATAGTTTAGATCTATTTTGTTCAGTTTAAGACTTTATTGTCCGCCCACACATCAATATTAAATCAGTATGTCATTACTCAACTGTCACCGATTTCGCCAAGTTACGAGGCTGGTCAACGTCTGTGCCTTTAATCAATGCAACGTGATAAGACAACAATTGCAGTGGTACAGTGTAGAAAATAGGCGCAATTAACTCTTCAACATGAGGCAACGAAACAATTTTCATGTTTTCACTCGCTTCAAAGCCTGCATCTTGGTCAGCAAATACATACAGCAAACCACCACGCGCACGGACTTCCTCAATGTTCGATTTGAGTTTTTCTAACAGTTCATTGTTAGGTGCAACGATGATAACAGGCATATCAGCATCAATTAGCGCTAATGGGCCGTGCTTTAACTCACCCGCGGCATACGCTTCTGCGTGAATGTAAGAAATCTCTTTTAATTTCAGAGCCCCTTCAACTGCAATAGGGAATTGATCACCACGACCTAAGAACAATGCGTGGTGTTTATCTGAGAAATCTTCAGCCAGTGCTTCGATGACTTTATCTTGCGATAACATGCTTTCAATACGAGCTGGAAGCGCATGTAATGCATGGGAAATGCTTTCTTCTAACTCAGGTTTTGCCCCCTTCAAACGACCCATATACGCAACTAGCATCAGTAAAACCGTTAACTGTGTGGTAAACGCTTTAGTCGATGCGACACCAATTTCTGCCCCTGCTTTGGTCATTAAAGCAAATTCAGATTCACGTACTAGAGAAGAGCCCGCCACGTTACACACTGCTAAAGAAGTCAGATAACCTAATTCTTTTGATAAACGCAGGGCTGCCAGTGTATCTGCGGTTTCACCTGATTGAGACAACGTAATCATCAGGCTGTTTTTACGGTGAGCAGGGTTGCGGTAGCGATACTCAGAAGCAATTTCCACATCACAAGGAATACCAGCCAAAGATTCAAACCAATAACGTGCAACCATTCCCGCATTGTAGGATGTCCCGCATGCGACGATTTGAATATGTTCAACTTGAGATAAAATTTCACTCGCACGAGGGCCTAACTCGCTTAAATCGATACCATTGTCTTTGTCAAAACGCCCTTCAAGGGTGTTTTTAATTGCCATTGGTTGTTCGTAAATTTCTTTTTGCATGTAATGGCGATAGACGCCTTTATCGCCTGCATCATATTGAACGTTTGATTCAATTTGTTCGCGATCGACCGCTTCACCATTTTTATCAAAAATATGAACAGTACGACGAGTGACTTCGGCAACATCCCCTTCTTCGAGGTAAATAAAGCGACGAGTCACAGGCAACAATGCTAATTGGTCTGATGCTAAGAAATTTTCACCTACACCTAAACCAATAACCAACGGGCTACCAGAACGTGCAGCAACTAATAATTCAGGAATACGGCTATCCATGATCACGGTACCGTAAGCACCACGCAATTGTGGGATAACACGTTGAACCACTTCCACCAGCGTGCCACCTTTTTGTTGTTCATGGTGAACAAGGTGAGCAATCACTTCGGTATCAGTTTCTGAACTAAAGATATAACCGAGTTTTTTCAGCTCATCTTTGAGCTCTAAATAGTTTTCAATAATGCCGTTATGAACAACCGCAATGTAACCAGAAGTATGCGGATGAGCATTACGTTCACTTGGAATACCATGAGTTGCCCAACGGGTATGTGCAATCCCCGTTCCACCCGATACCGGGTTTTTCTCCGCTTCTTCAGCTAACATTTGCACTTTGCCGACTTCACGTAAGCGTTGCAAATGCCCTTCGTGATCAACCACAGCCATACCGGCAGAGTCATAACCACGATACTCAAGACGACGAAGACCTTCTAACAGAATTTCTGCGATATCACGTTGTGCAACAGCACCTACAATTCCACACATATTTTTTGGATCCCTAGACAAAAGGTTTCTTTCTTGAGAAACCTTCATTTGTCGCAACCTAATTGTTGTACAGTTTTCACTGTTCCCCAGCCTTGTAGAAAATGGGGATATTTTTATATTGCTACCTTAGGTAGCTATTTTATTATTTGCTATTAATTAGCTTTTTTATCATAGGAGAGATATCGCTATCTCTCCTCAAAATTTACTTATTTTTTCTTAACTGGACGCTGCCAGTTTTTAATATGCATTTGCTTTACACGGCTAACGACAAGTTCGTCTTCATTCACATCACGTGTTACCGTAGTGCCAGCCCCTATTGTTGCACCTTTGGCAACAGAAACTGGTGCAACTAACTGAGTATCTGACCCGACAAATACATCGTCGCCAATAATGGTTTTGTGTTTATTGGCACCATCATAATTACAGGTAATAGTACCTGCGCCAATATTCACGTTATCACCAATTTGAGCATCACCGAGGTAACTTAAATGACCTGCTTTAGAGCCTAAACCTAAAGAGGCATTTTTCATTTCTACAAAGTTACCTACGTGCGCTTTGGCCGCTAATTTAGCACCTGGACGTAAACGCGCAAAAGGGCCAACCGTACATTCGGCTGACAATTCAGAGTTTTCTATCACTGAATATGGGCTGATAACCGAGTTATCACCGATTACACAGTCTTTTAATATACAGCCAGATTGAATATGTACGTTATTCCCTAATGTGACATTACCTTCAATAATCACGTTAGTATCAATAATAATATCGCGCCCATGAGTCAGCGTTCCGCGCAAGTCAAAACGTGCAGGGTCAATTAACATCACACCAGCTAATAACAGTTTTTCCGCTTGTTCTTTCTGATAAACCCTTTCTAACGCAGCCAATTGTAGGCGGTTATTCACCCCTTCCATTTCACTTAAATGTTTAGGGTGAACAGTTGCAATTTTATTACCTTCTTTATGTGCCAATGCAATAATATCAGTAATATAATATTCGCCTTGCGCGTTATCGTTGTTCAGCTGTGCCAACCAACGTTTAAAATCTTTGCCACTGGCAACCATAATCCCAGTGTTAATCTCTTGGATTTTACGTTGCTCTTCGCTGGCATCTTTTTGCTCAATAATACCTACAACTTCATTATTTTCACGAATGATACGGCCATACCCTGTTGGGTTATCTAAAATAACCGTCAGCAAGCCAATACCACCTTCTGGCTTCACTTCAATTAGGCGATCTAAGGTATCTTTCGCTATCAACGGTACATCGCCATATAACATGACAATATTTTCATCGTCTTGGAAGCTTGGCGCTGCTTGTTGCATCGCATGGCCAGTGCCGAGCTGCTCGGCCTGCAATACCCAGTTGAGGTTTTGCTCACCCAGTTTTTCTTTCAGTAAATCACCGCCATGTCCGTATACCAGATGAATATCTGATGCACCAATGGATTTTGCTGTATCTATAACATGCTGAACCATGGGTTTGCCTGCAAGTAAATGCAAAACTTTAGGTAGCTCTGAATACATCCGTGTGCCTTTACCGGCAGCTAAAATCACGACACTTTTTCTTTGCACAGTCATTTTTCCTGAAACTCCAACTTAGGGATGAAAGTAAACCTATTTCCTTTATAAATTACTACATATTTCGCTCAAATAAAAAAGCCAGTTAGACTTAACCAACTGGCTTTTTTTACTATACCGCTATCATTACATTAGCTTTTTAGTTAACTCGATGACTCGAAGTTTCGCTATTGCTTTTGCAAGTTCTGCTGATGCCTGAGCATAATCAACATCGCCGTGAGCTTTACGGACGTGTTCTTCCGCTTTGCGTTTAGATTCCACTGCACGAGCTTCGTCTAAATCTTTACCACGGATCGCTGTATCAGCGAGTACGATAACACCATTTGGTTGCACTTCTAAAATACCACCGGAGAGGTAAATTAGCTCTTCTTCACCAAACTGTTTGGTAATACGTACCATGCCCGGTTTTATGGCAGTCAGCAGCGGGGTATGCTGCGGGTAAATCCCCAGCTCACCTTCACTACCTGTCACCTGAATTTTCTGTACCATGCCTTCAAACATTTGTTTTTCAGCACTTACTACAGTCAGGTGGTATGTCATTGCAGCTACCATATCAACCTCCTGTCAGCTGGATTAAAGCTTTTTAGCTTTTTCCACAGCTTCTTCAATGGTACCAACCATATAGAACGCTTGTTCTGGCAGGTGGTCGTAATCACCGTTCAGGATCCCACTGAAGCCACGGATAGTGTCTTTCAGAGAAACGAACTTACCTGGTGAACCGGTAAATACTTCAGCAACGAAGAATGGTTGAGACAGGAAGCGCTGGATCTTACGAGCACGAGCAACAACCAGTTTGTCTTCTTCAGACAGTTCATCCATACCCAGGATTGCGATGATATCTTTCAGTTCTTGGTAACGTTGCAGAATAGACTGAACGCCACGAGCAACATCATAGTGCTCTTGACCAACAACCAGTGGGTCAAGCTGACGGCTAGTAGAATCCAGAGGGTCAACCGCAGGGTAAATACCCAGAGATGCGATTTGACGGCTCAGAACTACCGTTGCGTCTAAGTGAGCAAAGGTGGTTGCTGGTGATGGGTCAGTCAAGTCATCCGCTGGAACGTAAACCGCTTGAACGGAAGTGATAGAACCCGTTTGAGTTGAGGTAATACGTTCTTGCAGAACACCCATCTCTTCCGCCAGCGTTGGCTGATAACCTACCGCTGAAGGCATACGACCTAACAGTGCTGATACCTCAGTACCTGCCAGGGTATAACGATAGATGTTGTCAACGAACAGCAGTACGTCACGACCTTCGTCACGGAATTTTTCAGCCATAGTCAGACCAGTCAACGCAACGCGCAGACGGTTTCCTGGTGGCTCATTCATCTGGCCATAAACCAGTGATACTTTATCCAGAACGTTTGAGTCAGTCATTTCATGATAGAAGTCGTTCCCTTCACGAGTACGCTCACCAACACCAGCGAATACTGAGTAACCTGAGTGCTCAATCGCGATGTTACGGATCAGTTCCATCATGTTTACTGTTTTACCAACACCCGCACCACCGAACAGACCGACTTTACCACCTTTCGCGAATGGACAGATTAAGTCCATTACTTTGATACCGGTTTCCAGCAGCTCTGTTGAGTTAGCTAACTCTTCGTAGCTAGGTGCAGCACGGTGAATTGACCAGCGCTCTTCTTCGCCGATATCACCTTTCATATCAATAGGCTGACCCAGAACGTTCATGATACGTCCTAAAGTTGCTTTACCTACTGGTACTTCAATTGGGTGCTCTAAGTTTACAACTTCTAAACCACGGCTCAGGCCATCTGATGTACCCATTGCGATACAACGGACAACACCACCACCTAACTGTTGCTGAACTTCCAGCACCAGTGTTTCTTTACCGTTAACAACCTCAAGAGCGTCGTACACTTTTGGTACGTCATCTTGAGGGAACTCGACGTCCACAACGGCGCCGATTACCTGGATAATCTTTCCAGTAGCCATCTTGAATCCTCTACGTAATTCGTAAACCTAGCTGTTAAACCGCGGAAGCACCCGAAACGATTTCGGTAAGCTCCTGAGTAATGCTGGCCTGACGAGCTTTGTTGTAAACCAACTGCAACTCTTTGATCAGGTTTCCACCATTATCAGTAGCGGCTTTCATCGCTACCATTCGTGCGGCCTGCTCACTAGCCAGGTTTTCAACGACGCCCTGATAAACCTGCGACTCGATATAACGACGTAGCAGGGTATCCAGCAACGCCTTTGGATCGGGTTCGTAAATGTAATCCCAAGACTTCTTCTTCAGTGTTTCATCATTGCTTGCAGGCAATGGTAACAATTGAAGAATAGTTGGCTCCTGAGACATTGTATTGATGAACTTATTCGTCACCACATACAGTTTATCCAAACGCCCTTCATCATAGGCTTGTAGCATAGTGTTAACTGGACCAATCAAATCCGAAAGCGTTGGGTTATCCCCCATTCCGGTAACTTGTGTCACGACATTGCCGCCCACAGAACCGAAGAATGATACCGCTTTAGAACCGATTAAAGCCAAATCAACCTGAACGTTTTTCTCAGACCACGACTTCATCTCTGCTAACAGTTTTTTGAACAAGTTAATGTTCAAGCCACCACACAGACCACGGTCTGTTGAAACAACCAGATACCCGACACGCTTAACTTCACGCTCTTCGAGATATGGATGTTTATATTCCAGATTACCTAATGCTAAGTGACCAATTACACTGCGCATGGTCTCTGCATAAGGACGGCTGGCCGCCATGCGTTCCTGCGTTTTACGCATTTTGGACGCAGCGACCATTTCCATCGCTTTAGTGATCTTCTGCGTGTTTTGCACGCTGGCGATCTTGGAACGTATCTCTTTTGCGCCGGCCATTTCTGCTTCTCCTTATTAACCAGACGGCCCTAGAAACTCGGGCCGAATAGTATTACCAGGACTGGGTTGCTTTAAATGATTCGAGCAGTTTTTTCAACTTGCCTTCGATATCATCGTTATAGCTACCAGCCGGGCCAATTTCGTTCATAAGGTCAGCATGCTCGCGCAATGCATAAGAAACTAAAGCAGCTTCAAACGCACCAATTTTAGCTAACTCAACATCATCCAAGAATCCACGTTCTGCCGCAAACAGAGACAGTGACTGCTCTGCTACTGACATAGGTGCATACTGTTTCTGTTTCAGCAACTCAGTTACTTTCTGACCGTGGCTCAGCTGCTTACGCGTTGCATCATCAAGGTCTGAAGCAAACTGAGCAAACGCTGCCAGTTCACGATATTGAGCAAGTGCTGTACGGATACCACCAGACAATTTCTTGATAATTTTAGTCTGAGCAGCACCACCAACACGAGATACTGAAATACCTGGGTTAACCGCTGGACGAATACCAGAGTTAAACAGGTTAGATTCCAGGAAGATCTGACCATCTGTAATCGAAATTACGTTAGTCGGAACGAATGCAGAAACGTCACCGCCTTGAGTTTCAATGATTGGCAATGCAGTCAATGAACCCGTTTTTCCTTTAACTTCACCTTTAGTGAATGCTTCAACGTACTCAGCGTTAACACGAGCAGCACGCTCAAGCAAACGTGAGTGCAGATAGAAAACATCACCTGGGTATGCTTCACGTCCTGGTGGACGACGCAGTAACAGTGAAATTTGACGGTACGCAACAGCCTGTTTAGACAGGTCATCATAAACAATCAGAGCATCTTCACCGCGGTCACGGAAATATTCGCCCATTGCACAGCCAGCGTAGGCTGACAGATATTGCAGTGCAGCTGACTCAGATGCAGTTGCAACAACAACAATGGTGTTTTCCAGAGCGCCATGTTCTTCAAGTTTACGGACAACGTTAGCAACAGTTGATGCTTTTTGACCGATAGCGACGTAAACACATTTGATGCCAGAGTCGCGTTGGTTGATGATTGCATCGATTGCCAAAGCAGTTTTACCTGTTTGACGGTCACCGATAACAAGCTCACGCTGACCACGACCGATTGGGATCATGGCATCGACTGATTTATAACCAGTTTGAACAGGTTGATCAACGGATTGACGGTCGATAACACCTGGAGCAATAACTTCTACAGGAGAGAAGCCATCGTTATCAACAGGACCTTTACCATCAATTGGTTGACCCAGTGTATTCACAACACGTCCTAGCAGGCCACGGCCTACTGGAACTTCAAGAATACGACCAGTACATTTAACTTTCATGCCTTCTGCCAAGTCGGCATAAGGACCCATAACGACCGCACCAACAGAGTCACGCTCTAAGTTCAGTGCGATAGCGTAACGGTTGCCAGGCAGCGCGATCATCTCACCCTGCATGACTTCGGCTAAACCGTGAATACGAATAATACCGTCATTAACGGATACAATCGTACCTTCATTGTGAGCTTCACTCACAACATCGAACTGAGCAATACGCTGTTTGATCAGTTCGCTGATTTCGGTGGAATTCAGTTGCATATGCTCCAGTCCCCTTAAGACTGCAAGACGTCAGTTAAACGCTCTAAGCGACCGCGGATACTCCCGTCGATGACGAGGTCTCCAGCACGAATGATCACTCCAGCAATAACAGACTTATCAATTTTGCAATTCAGCTTAACTTTGCGTGACAGACGTTTTTCCATCGCTGCAGAAATTTTAGCTGACTGCTGTTCACTCAGTTCGTTAGCGGATAAAACATCAACTTCAATGGTTGATTCCAGAGAATCGCGCAATTGGATAAACTGCGTTAAAACTTCTGGTAGCGTCGTTAAACGCCCGTTATCTGCCATAACACGAATCAGATTCTGAACATGCTCGTCAATTTCATCTCCACAAACAGAGATAAACGTTTTAGCTAATGTTTCTGGTGCAATAGAACCAGAAAGCAGCTCACCAACCTGCTCATTGCGCGTCACCTCAGAGGTGAAGGCCAGCATTTCCTGCCATTTAGCAACAGCTTGGTTTTCCACAGCAAAGTCAAAAGCTGCTTTGGCGTAGGGGCGAGCTACAGTAGCAATTTCAGACATGCCCCTCCCTCCTTACAGTTCAGCGACTAGTTTATCAACGATGTCGCTGTTAGCAGCTTCATCCACGGAACGTTCGATGATCTTCTCGGCACCTGCGATAGCAAGCATCGCAACCTGTTTACGTAACTCTTCACGTGCACGTTTACGCTCAGCATCAATTTCAGCTTGCGCTTGTGCGACGATTTTTGCACGTTCTGCTTCTGCTTCTGCTTTTGCTTCATCAATCATTTGAACGCGTTGTTTATTCGCTTGTTCAATGATGACTTGAGCTTCAGCTTTCGCTTTTTTCAGTCGGTCGGTTGCGTCGGTTTGCGCCAGTTCCAGGTTCTTTTTAGCACGTTCTGCGGAAGATAAACCGTCAGCAATTTCTTTTTGACGTTTTTCAATGGCCGCCATAATCGGTGGCCATACATACTTCATACAGAACCAAACAAACAGGACAAACGCGATAGCCTGGCCGAGGATTGTTGCATTTAGATTCACAGACAATACCTCATATTCATTAGTGAATTAATGTTCTTACAGTGTTCCGTAACGTTAATTAGGCAACAGCGAACATTACATACAAGCCCAGACCAACAGCAATCATCGGAATAGCATCGACCAGACCCATTACGATAAAGAACTGTGTACGCAGCAGAGGAATTAAATCTGGCTGACGAGCAGCACCTTCTAAAAATTTACCACCTAGGATGCCGATACCGATCGCAGCACCGATCGCCGCTAAGCCCATCATCACAGCGGCAGCCATGTACAGCAGATCCATACTCAGGTTTTCCATGACAGTCTCCAGTTTGTTTCAGTTAATACAATTATTGATAAAATTAAATTAGTGTTCTTCAGATGCCATCGACAGATAGACAACTGTTAGAACCATAAAAATAAAGGCTTGTAGCGTAATAATCAGTATGTGGAAGATAGCCCAAGGTAGGCTTAACAACCACTGTGACCACCACGGAAGCAGAGCCGCGATAAGAATAAAGATCAATTCACCTGCATACATGTTACCAAACAGTCGCAGACCGAGTGATACAGGTTTTGACAGCAGGCTTACCCCTTCAAGAATCAAGTTGACTGGAATGAAGACAGGATGGTTAAAAGGCTGCATTGTGAGCTCTTTTGTAAATCCGCCAATTCCTTTCATTTTGATGCTGTAGAAGAGGATTAGGATAAACACACCAATAGCCATCGATAATGTGACACTAACATCTGCGGTTGGTACTGCACGTAATGCAGGTAACCCGAGATAATGTTCAGCAATATACGGAAGGAAATCAATTGGTAGTAAATCCATCAGGTTCATTAAGAATACCCAGACGAACACTGTTAATGCTAAAGGAGCAATAACTTTGCTCTTACCGTGATACATATCACGGACTGAGTTATCAACGAAACCAATGATCAGTTCTATTGCAGTCTGTAACTTACCGGGTACGCCACTAGTCGCATTGGCTGCAACTCTTCTAAATAGCCACAGGAACAGAGCCCCGAGAACTACTGAGAAAAAAAGCGAGTCAATGTTCAACGTCCAAAATGTTGGACTAGCGTGGGGATCGACCAACTTAAAGGTACTCAGGTCCAACTGAAGGTTTCTCAGATGGTGGCCTATGTAATCCTCTGTAGTCATCACTTCTCCTGATGCAGACATGATGCCTCTTACCCTTTTGTAGTTTAAAAATACTTACCGTTTAAAAACGGCTGGTGCAACAATCTGAACAATTAGCACCGCTAAATAGGTCAAACCCAGTGGTGTTAATGACGCTTTGAACACACCGAAAGCAACAACTAAGACAGTGATAGTTGTAACAACCTTTAGCCCTGCTCCTAATGCTAAGAACCAGGCAATGCGGACAGGTTCATCCTCTCCTTTTGCTTTCTGAAATTGTGATAGCAGCATAAATACGATATTTGGTAACCAGCATGCTAACCCACCAGCAAGAGCAGAGGCCCCCCATTCTATACTATTTGCACAGAAAGCCCCACTGAGGATCACAAAAGTTATCAACTGAACAGACAACTGCTTTACAGCATGCTTGTTGTCATAAAGGGATACAGACATAACTTTTGTTTACTCCCAGCTCTTCTCAGCCTCAGAAACGCTAAGTGTTGTATAAAACTGCCTTTGCGTAAATGTGTCAAGAGACAAAAACGTGCAAATTATACGGGCAGGCGAAATGAATTCAATCAGTAAGTAGCGAAAAGGTGAATAAATATTTAATTTTTTCGAGTTAGCGCAGAATTGTCGCTGTAATATTTAATAAATAGTTAATGAATTGCTGCATACATTCATATAAATGTGACATATATCACATTTAACTTTATTCACTTTATTTATTACTTCAATTTTATTCATAATAAAAAATAGATTTAACCAGTAAATCAAATAATTAAAGAAATTAATTCCTAAGCTAAATTTTGAAAGAGTAAATCCAATATTTTTCGATTCACTATTTTTTTGCTAAATCGATTAAGTAAAAATCATCAATTAGCCAGTATTTTTCTTTCAATGCCTTATTTTTGCAACTTATTCGTTATTGCCGTGTAAATACCACGTAAAATATATATTTTTATTATTTGATGGCGAATAAAAATAGCTGGCCGTTTGTAAACGTCCAGCTATCGCTCTAAATGATAAAATTATTTGATAGAAAGCAACTTTATTTCATCGAAATTTTAACTAAATGACGTTGCTCATCAAGTTCGGGCACTTCAAGTTCCGTGATCGATTCAATCATAAACTCGTCTGGTAGCGCCATTTCATCATCACGAATGACACCTTTGAGTGCATAAAAACGCCCTTCTGCTGAAGGTAAATGATGGCACCAACTCAACATGTCATTCAACGAAGCAAATGCGCGGCTAATCACACCATCAAAGCTTTTTTCCACTGGAAACTCTTCAACGCGTGATTGAACAGGCTCAATATTAGTCAGCCCTAACTCATGTTGAACCTGTTTTAAAAAGCGTACACGCTTCCCTAAGCTGTCCAATAGAACAAAATGGGAATCAGGTCGAACAATCGCTAAAGGCACGCCGGGTAAACCAGGGCCCGTCCCAACATCAATAAAACGTTGCCCGATGAGTTGACCGTTCACCACTATGCTATCCATGATATGGCGGATTAACATCTGTTGTGGGTCACGTACCGATGTCAGGTTATAGGCTTTGTTCCATTTCGCTAATAACCCAACATAGTCAATGAGTTGCTGTTTTTGCTTTTCCGTCAAGTTGATATCGGTTTTTACTAGCAATTGATTCAGTTTTGATAATAAATCCATGTTAAGCGCTCCGGCGTAGCATGCCTTGCTTTTTCAACCAAACAAGTAAAATAGAGATTGCAGCAGGCGTGATCCCTGAAATTCGTGATGCTTGACCAATAGATGTCGGTTTATGGTCGTTCAGTTTCGCCATTACCTCGTTAGACAACCCTTTAACTTGTTTGTAATCGAGGTCAACAGGCAACAACGTATTTTCATTACGCAGTTGTCTTTCGATTTCTTCTTTTTGGCGGGCAATATAACCTTCGTATTTAACTTGAATTTCCACTTGATCCGCGGCTTGAGGATCATCAATAGCTGGAGCAAAAAGGTTGAGTGAGGTTAACATTTTATACGTCATTTCCGGGCGACGTAGTAAATCTTCCCCATTGGCTTCTTTCGATAATGGAACGGTTAAAATTCCATCTATTTCTGTATGGTTATCTGATTTTGGATGAACCCAGATATCTTTTAAGCGTTGGCGCTCTTTTTCAATCAATTCGACTTTGTTATTAAAATGAGCCCAGCGAACGTCATCAACTAAACCTAACTCTCGGCCTTTTTCTGTTAGACGTAAATCCGCATTGTCTTCACGAAGCATCAAACGGTATTCTGCACGTGAGGTAAACATACGATAAGGTTCTTTTGTCCCTAAAGTACAAAGATCGTCAACGAGAACACCGATATAAGCTTGGTCACGACGAGGGAACCAACCTTCTAAACCAAAGGCATGTTGTGCCGCATTAAGGCCTGCTAATAGGCCTTGAGCTCCAGCTTCTTCATAACCTGTAGTGCCGTTAATTTGGCCAGCAAAGAATAATCCATCAATAAATTTACTTTCAAGCGTCTGTTTTAGATCTCTAGGGTCAAAGAAATCATATTCAATGGCATAGCCAGGACGAATGATCCTCGCATTTTCCATTCCTTTCATGGAATGAACAATTTGCATTTGGACATCAAATGGCAAGCTGGTGGATATCCCGTTAGGGTAAATTTCATTGCTGGTTAGGCCTTCAGGTTCTAGGAAGATCTGATGTGAGTCTTTATCAGCAAAACGCATGACTTTATCTTCGATCGAAGGGCAGTAACGTGGGCCGATCCCTTCAATCACGCCTGCGTACATAGGGCTGCGATCCAGATTATTTCTGATCACTTCATGCGTTTTTTCATTGGTATAGGTGATATGACAAGGCATCTGTTGTGGATGTTGATCTTGTGAACCTAAAAATGAAAATACGGGCATTGGGTCGTCACCTAGCTGTTGAGCTAACTGACTGAAATCAATGGTTCTTGCATCAATACGTGGTGGCGTTCCTGTTTTTAAACGATTAACACGTAAAGGTAATTCTCTCAAACGTTGAGAAAGTGAAATTGAAGGAGGATCTCCTGCACGACCACCACTGTAATTTTCTAAACCAATGTGAATTTTGCCATCAAGGAAAGTACCAACGGTTAATACCACCGCTTTGGCTTTAAATTTTAAGCCCATGCGGGTAATAGCCCCTGTGACCCTATTGTTTTCAACAATTAAGTCTTCTACAGGTTGTTGGAAAATCATTAAGTTAGGCTGGTTTTCTAAAGCCATTCTGACAGCTTGGCGATAAAGAACACGGTCAGCTTGTGCTCGAGTCGCACGAACTGCAGGCCCTTTGCTGGCATTTAATGTTCTAAATTGAATACCTGCTTTGTCTGTTGCTGTGGCCATCAAGCCACCTAGCGCATCAATTTCTCTAACCAGATGTCCCTTACCGATCCCACCGATGGCTGGGTTGCAAGACATCTGGCCCAATGTATCAATATTGTGAGTCAGTAATAGGGTTTGACGCCCCATACGTGCAGCTGCCATTGCTGCTTCAGTACCGGCATGACCACCACCAATTACGATGACGTCAAATTGCTCTGGATAAAACATGTGTGAACCTTAAACGTTAGAAAATGCGGATTGTGCATTTGAGGAGAGAATTCTACTCAAGTTTGAGGAAGAGACCAAGCTTTAGGTTTCTCCCTTATATAATATTAAGATCTTTTTATTTAAAGATCTCTTTATTAGATCTTTTATTAGGATCACGAGTTTCTGTGGATAAGTGGATTTTCACTTTAAAGATCATAAAAGTGTAAAGGATCATATACTGTGAATGATCCGTGATCCGTTTGCGTATAAGCTGGGATCAAAAAGGGGACTTATACACAGGCCTTGTCAGCCTTAAAACTTATACTCTGGATAACTACGGGTTAATACCGGGATCTTCCCTGAGTTATCCACAGTTGATTGCTGTTATTTTAATCAAACTAGAGTTCGTTTGCCCAAATTTTAACCCATTCACCTGCGGGATCTTCCGGTATTTCGTGTTGTTGGACATCAATTTCCAAACATTCACCGATCCTTATACCCCCTTGCTTGATTAATAAAGCATCTATTTTGTGGATCGCTCCACAGAAAGTGTCATATTCAGAGCTGCCGATCCCTACAGAACCAAATTGAACTTGGCTTAGATCAGGAGCGCTTTCTTCTATTGAATCAAAAAGAGGTTGAATATTTTCAGGGAGATCACCTGCTCCATGTGTTGAGCTCACCACCAGCCATATGCCTTCAAGTGTTAAGTCATCAAGCTTTGGGCCATGTTGAATTTCAGTTTCATGACCGAGTTCTTCTAAAATCTCTGCCATGTGCTCGGCAACATACTCCGCACTGCCCATTGTACTGCCACTTATTAAGGTTACTTTTGTCATGGTGATTCTCTTTCACAATAATAGGTCGCTATTGTACGCTGTGAATGAGCTGGGATCTACCTGTGGATAATGTGGTTATATCATTTTTTTTCTACGGATTGATTGTTCGTAAGATCGGGTTTTGTAAGGAGATCAGTGTTTCTGTGGATTGTATCTCATCAATGGTCTGAATTTTGTTGATAAGTACGTCTTGTAAAGAATCAATAGAGCGGCACATCACTTTAATAAAAATGCTGTATTGCCCTGTTGTGTAGTACACCTCGACAACTTCTTCTAAGGCGTCTAATTTTTTTAGTGCGGTTGGGTAATCTTTTGCACTTTTTAAAATAATGCCAATAAAGCAACAAACATCGAAGCCTAATTGTTTTGGGTTTATATCAATACGTGTGCCTTTAATAATCCCTGCTTGCTTCATTTTTTCGACACGGACATGAATTGTCCCGGGGCTAACAGCAAATTTTTTAGCTAATTCAGCATACGGTGTACGTGCATTTCCCATTAATTCGTGAAGTATGTCACGATCGAGATTATCGATTTGATAATTTTCCGGCATTATTTCACCTCTATTTTAACGATTATTCATTTTTATACCTGTTTTTTTATTCAAAATAAACAATAAAGGCTTTTTTTAATGATGGATATTGAATTTATACCTCATTTTGTTGCTTAATCTATACATCAGCTAACACAGCTAACAAATTATGGGAATAAATTATGGACAAGTCATTTATCGAACATCAGCAACAAATTAGTTTTGTGAAATCGTATTTCTCACGTTTACTTGAAAAAGAATTAGGGTTGATTGAAGTTCAAGGGCCAATCCTAAGCCGTTTAGGGGATGGTACTCAAGACAACTTATCTGGCAGCGAAAAAGCCGTTCAAGTAAAAGTGAAATCAATTCCAGGTGCAACCTTTGAAGTGGTTCATTCTTTGGCTAAATGGAAACGTAAAACATTAGGTCGTTTCGGTTTTAGTGAAGGCCAAGGTCTATACACGCATATGAAAGCGTTGCGTCCTGACGAGGATCGCTTAACCCCAATCCATTCCGTCTATGTTGATCAGTGGGATTGGGAAAAAGTGATGGCAGATGAGGAACGTACACTTCCTTATCTGAAGCAGACAGTGGGTAAAATCTATAAGGCAATAAAAGAAACAGAAGCTGCCGTAAGTAAAGAATTTGGGTTGGCACCGTTCCTGCCAGACCAAATCCACTTTATTCACAGTGAAGAGTTGTTACAGCGCTACCCTGATTTAGATGCGAAAGGGCGTGAACGTGCAATCGCAAAAGAACTAGGCGCAGTATTCTTAATTGGTATCGGTGGTAAGCTATCTAGCGGTGAATCACATGATGTTCGCGCGCCTGACTACGACGACTGGACAACAAAAAATGAAGACGGTTTTTGTGGTTTGAACGGCGACATCATTGTGTGGAACCCTATTTTACAGGACGCATTTGAGCTCTCTTCAATGGGAATTCGTGTAAGCCCTGAGTGTTTGACTCGCCAATTAGACTTAACCGGTGATGAAAAACGTATGGAATTAGAGTGGCACCAAGCGTTAGTAAAAGGTGAAATGCCACAAACTATCGGTGGTGGCATTGGCCAATCACGCTTAGTCATGCTACTTCTTCAACGCCAGCACATTGGCCAAGTACAATGCGGTGTTTGGGGTGCTGAAATGCAAGAATCTGTTGAAGGTATGCTGTAATTAGCGACTAAAGCGGCGTAACAGCCTGCTTTTTAACCCAGTATCAAAACGCCAAATATGGTCAAAGATTTTCATGATGCTGGGTTTCCCATAATTTGATACAGATACCGCATGGAAGCGGTATTTACCTTTCTTCTGCATAGTCTTAATTTTTTGAATCAATTCATCAGGTAAACGCTGAGCAACAAAATCAGAAATCACCACGGCATCTGCATCAATCCACTGTTTTGATTCCAATTTTACTGCGGTTTCTTGTAAACAAGCTGCCAAGTCAGTCCCACCTTTAAATGTTTGATGTAAAAAACGAATGCATTGCTCTAGGCCATCAATGGAAAGTAAATCGTAATGCACAATTTCTGTGGAAAATAACATCACATGGCATGAGCGGTTATCTGCCAGCGCAATTTTCATTAATGCAAGGCAAAAGGCTTTGGCGCAGCGTTCATTTAAACCGCCCATCGAACCCGATGTATCAATACATATAACAAATGGCCCTCTTGGCTGCTCTTCATCATGGTGATGGGTAATAGGGCGCAGAACTTTTCTTTCTTGCCAGCTATCCCCTTGTAATCGGTAGGTTAGAAGCTGTTTTTCGAGTAATTTTCGATAAAATTCAAATTCAATATCTTCAAGGCCTAACATGGCGAGTTCTGCAGGTAATAACCGTAAAATATCATCACTTTGATTTAAGCCATTAACTTGCTCAGGAACCGTTTCAGGCACTTTTTCCATGATAGTCATTGGTTCAAGAAAAACACTATCATCAGGAATGGATTGAGCGGATTGGCTACGGCCTAATAATTGGGCTATTTTTTCTAATTCAGGCTGCTGACGTAAAAAATCACTGTATCGGCTTAATAATTGGTCATTATAAGCGGAAGTCATGTTTACACCTTTGGTTAAGTCCCATAGCCGGCCTGCAGCTCGCTCATTTTCGCCTAAGATATCCTCTAAATTGCCACTTAACGCTAATCGGCGTTGTAACTCCGCCAGCAATTGTTCTTTTTCTTGCTCTAACAGTTCTTTATGAAGAGTTGTCACTTGTAAAATTAAACTAACTCGCCATCTTTGAACAAATAATGACTGCCTTGCGCTGCGGTTTTCTATTTTTCCACTTTGTAGCTGATGTGCCTCACGATAAAACGGGGAATCCAGCTGCTGAAGTTTTGCTATAACCCCCGGTAATTGGTTAAAAAAGGCATCTGTCGAAATACCAAGGGATTGACGATAAAGTTCAAATTCTTCTGAAAGTTGTGCGGGAACAAGCGCATCTTGCATACGCTGTTTGAGATCCTTTTTCCAACCCGATAAATCTTTGAGTAAAGCTTTTTTTAATCGAGGGTGTTTTTCAAAAAACACCGCTAATTGAGGGGTTGCCAGCAAAGATATAATGATCTCTTCAATTAATTGGCCTTCATTAACCGAAAGCAACATTTCTAATGTGGCTAAACTCATCATCGTTATTCGGCCACTTTACCCGTGATTTGGTTACGTAATTGGTTTAGCTTTTCTGTTAGTTTCATGAAGCTTTGTTCAATATCTGCAAGCCAGTGCGGTTCAATAAATAAGTTGGGCTGTTGTTTTTCAAACTGATAACGCGCGGTTTGAATCTCTTCTTGAATTTTATCCAGCTTGTCTAGCCACTCTTGGTTATTTGTATTTGGCACTAGCGACGAAGCTTTATCTTGAATATATAAAGTAGATGATTGATGGCTTACATCTAATAACTGTATCTGATTTAAATTATTTACCTCAGCGGCAATTTCTTGTGCAAAGCCAATCCCATTTAGGTGGGCAGATAGTGTTGTTCCTTTATTTAAGAAGGTTATCAGGGATTTTTTATCGGTTGTTACAAAAGTGACTTTCATATTATGCAGTTGCAGTGGGCGATGTAAAAATAGAGTAATTCGACCGTCACCGATATTTTCGGGTAATACATAGGACGCTTTACGAGCAAACATCGCATTGTTTTTATTAACTTTAAATGCATCTTGGTTATTTTGGTCTTGGGTCGATGACATCCATTGCTGATAAGTTTGCTCTATTTCGCGGGTTAACTTTCGTTGTTGCCAGCCATCTTCTTGTAATAATGACTGCAATAGTTTCGGTAACGTATTCATCGACTGCATGTCATGCCAAAGGCAATCTTTTAATAACACAAGATCTAGAGGAGATACGCTATTACGCCCATTAAAGAAAGCACTTGCTTGTAATAAATAAACTGCTTTTTTCCAACGCCTATCAGAAACATAAAGCTGCTTTTCTGTTGCATCTAATTGTTGGCGTAATTGGTAAATAAGTTCAAAACAGTGATCGGGTAGCGTAATTTTAGGAATTTCTTGTTGCCATTGTTGGTACTCTTCATCACTGATTTTTAAATGCTCTGGCATTTGAGATTCATTCAGCGATGATTTTCCGGTTAATAGCGCACGAAAATTTTGTTTCTCTTGCACTTTATCCAACCAAATACGCACTAACATTCGGTCGAATAGGGCTTCAAGGCTATTATCTGCATCGGGTAATTCATTTGATGCCGTTACCAATAACCGCATAGGGATGGATTTTTCTTCATCACCATTACGGAATTTGCGCTCATTTACCGCTGTTAATAAGGTATTTAAAATGGCAGGGCCTGCTTTCCATATCTCATCTAAAAATACCACTTCAGCGTCAGGTAAATAACCTTTGGTTAATCGTTCATATCGTCCTTCATCTTTTAGTGCTTGTATTGAAAGAGGACCAAAGATCTCTTCAGGCGTTGAAAATCGCGTCATTAAGTATTCAAAAGCATTTGCATGGCGAAAAGCATATTTCATTCTTCGTGCAATTAAGCTTTTGGCAATACCTGGAGGGCCTAATAGAAATACGCTTTCACCGCTTAATGTGGCGAGTAAGCACAAACGAATAGCTTGTTGGCGTTCATATAAACCGCTTTCAAGGTAATTGCTTAATTGGGCTATTCGTTCAGCAAGCTGCATATTCATTCCTTTTATTAATAGAGGCGTTGATATCAAAACTATCAATTTCTTTTATTACATACTGCGACCTATTTTTCCATTTTTCTTTGATATGCCCCAAGAAATAAGAAAAAACGATTCAGCTATAAGTGATTCAATAAGTTATTGTTTTTTAGCTTTTCTAATAAGAACGAAACGTTTCGATATTGATCACAAATATTAACCATCAATATTGAGTTGTGACTTATCTTTACTATTATTACATGAGCGAAACGTTTCGCTTACTAGAATGGCGGTGAAAAATGAAAAAGGGTATTTTACTTAATGCCAACGTTACCTCGGTAATTGCAAAGTTAGGTCATACAGACCAAATAACGCTTGCTGATGCAGGTTTACCTATTTATCAAGGAACGGAGCGTATTGATTTAGCAATTACGCAAGGCTTACCCGATTTCATGTCAGTTTTAAGTGTCATCACCCAAGAGATGCAAGTCGAAAAAGCCATTCTAGCTGAGGAAATCAGTACCATTAACCCACAAATGGAAGCCGCTATTTTGGCTCACTTACAACAGTTAGAAGTTACTCAAAATAATACGATTGAAATTATTTATTGCAGCCATGAATGCTTTAAACAATTGACTCATGACAGTAAAGCGGTGATCCGCACCGGAGAATGTTCACCGTTCGCTAACATTATTCTTTGTTCTGGTGTGACTTTCTGAGGTGATTATGCAACCTTTATTAGAACTTATCGGGATCGATAAATCATTTCCAGGGGTAAAAGCCCTCAGTGGGGCGACATTAAATGTCTACCCAGGAAAAGTCATGGCGCTGGTGGGGGAAAATGGGGCAGGCAAGTCAACCATGATGAAAGTGCTGACGGGTATTTATAAAAAAGATGCTGGTCAAATCCGCTATTTAGGTAAAGAAGTCGCATTTAATGGCCCTAAAAGCTCCCAAGAAGCAGGAATAGGGATTATCCACCAAGAACTCAATTTGATACCTGAATTAACTATTGCAGAGAATATTTTTCTAGGTCGAGAGTATGTGAATGCGTTTGGTAAAATTGACTGGAAAAAAATGTTCAGTGAGTCGGACAAACTGCTTAAACGGCTTAACCTTGATTATGATAGCCATCAAACTATTGCAGAGCTTTCTATTGGCGAACAACAAATGGTCGAAATCGCCAAAGTTCTGAGCTTTCAATCACAAGTGATTATCATGGATGAACCCACCGATGCACTAACAGACACGGAAACAGAGTCCCTATTTAGAGTTATCGAAGACTTAAAAGCTCAAGGCTGTGGCATTGTTTATATTTCCCATCGTTTAAAAGAAATTTTTGAAATTTGCGACGATGTGACCGTGTTCCGCGATGGCCAGTTTATTGGTGAGAAACCCGTGAGTGAGTTAGAAGAAGAAAAACTCATTGAAATGATGGTTGGTCGTAAGCTTGAAGACCAGTACCCGAGGGTCGAGGTAGAAACCGGAAACATTAGGCTGCAGCTTGAAGGGGTATCTGGACCTGGTGTAACAAATGCCAATTTCACCCTGAAGAGTGGGGAAATTTTAGGTGTATCTGGCTTGATGGGCGCGGGGCGTACAGAGTTGATGAAAATCATCTACGGCGCGGCGGCAAAAAAATCAGGCACGATAAAACTGGAAGGCAAAGCCGTAACACTGAAAACACCACAAGATGGCTTAAACAGTGGCATTGTTTATATTTCAGAAGACCGTAAACGAGATGGATTAGTATTAGGCATGTCAGTGAAAGAAAATATGTCATTGACTGCATTACGTTATTTCAGTCGTGCAGGGGGAAGCCTCAAGCATAGTGAAGAACAGCAAACCGTTAGCGATTTCATTCGGTTATTCAATATTAAAACCCCGTCTATGGACCAAATAATTGGCAACCTTTCAGGTGGAAACCAGCAAAAAGTGGCCATTGCGCGCGGTTTGATGACAAGACCAAAAGTACTGATCCTCGATGAGCCAACTCGTGGCGTAGACGTTGGTGCTAAAAAAGAAATCTATCAACTAATTAACCAATTTAAAAAAGAAGGGCTGAGTATCATTTTAGTTTCTTCAGAAATGCCTGAAGTAATAGGAATGAGTGACCGCATTTTGGTGATGCACGAAGGTCATATCAGCGGCGAATTTTCAGCCAAAGACGCGACTCAGGAAGCCTTAATGGCTGCCGCAGTGGGTAAAAATTATGGCTCAGTTCAGGAGTTATCAGTATGAGTTCAACTACCGCATCATCAAAACGCTGGTTCAGCAAAGCATGGCTGATGGAGCAAAAATCATTAATCGCACTCTTAGTTTTGATTGCCATCGTATCAACATTAAGCCCGAATTTTTTTACGGTTAATAACCTATTCAATATCTTACAACAAACCTCCGTCAACGCCATTATGGCCGTTGGGATGACGCTAGTTATCTTGACCTCGGGTATTGACCTCTCTGTTGGCTCCTTATTGGCCTTAACGGGCGCGGTTGCAGCTTCCATGGTCGGGGCGGAAGTTAATGCGCTAGTGGCTGTTGCGGGGGCATTAGCACTCGGTGCCGCTATCGGTGCATGCACCGGGGTGATTGTCGCAAAAGGAAAAGTCCAAGCTTTCATTGCGACTTTAGTCATGATGCTACTATTGCGTGGTGTGACACGAGTTTATACAGACGGTAGCCCTATCAATACAGGGTTTAGTGATAACGCAGACTTATTTGGCTGGTTTGGTATTGGCCGCCCATTTGGTATTCCTACCCCAGTCTGGTTAATGATCATCGTGTTTGCGGCTGCGTGGTATATGTTGCACCATACTCGCCTTGGTCGTTACATCTACGCACTTGGTGGGAATGAAGCGGCTACCCGTCTTTCTGGTATTAATGTTGATCGCATTAAAATAGTGGTTTATGCCTTATGTGGAATGCTAGCAGCATTGGCGAGTGTCATTGAAGTTGCACGTTTATCATCGGCTCAGCCAATGGCAGGTAATGGTTATGAACTTGATGCTATCGCTGCGGTTGTACTTGGTGGTACCAGTCTTGCTGGTGGTAAGGGGCGTATAGTCGGAACATTGATTGGTGCGCTTATCCTTGGTTTTTTAAACAATGGATTAAACTTATTAGGTATTTCGTCAAACTACCAGATGATTGTTAAAGCTGTCGTCATCTTACTTGCTGTACTTGTTGATAATAAAAAGTAACCCTACAGGAAAATTATTATGAAACTGAACAAACTAGCAACGTTATTATCTGCAGTTGCACTGAGTGCAACTGTTAGTGTCAATGCGATGGCGAAAGATAGCATTGCACTCGTCATTTCTACATTGAATAACCCATTCTTTGTGACAATGAAAGATAGCGCACAAAAAGAAGCGGATAAATTGGGTTATGAACTGATTGTTTTAGATTCTCAAGACAACCCAGCCAAAGAGTTAGCAAACGTACAAGATTTAACCGTTCGCGGTACAAAATTAATGTTAATTAACCCAACGGATTCAGATGCGGTGGGCAACTCAATATTAATGGCTAATAAAGCCAATATACCTGTCATCACTTTAGATAGAGCGGCTAATAAAGGTGAAGTTGTCAGTCATGTGGCATCCGACAACCGTATGGGCGGGAAAATGGCTGCTGACTATATAGCACAAAAAACAGGCAAAGAAGCTAAAGTGATTCAATTAGAAGGTATTTCAGGTACATCAGCAGCACGTGAGCGCGGTGAAGGCTTTAATACCGGAGCGAAAGAGCACAAATTCAATTTACTGGCGAGCCAACCCGCTGATTTCGATAGAACAAAAGGCTTGAACGTAATGCAAAACTTGTTAACGGCACACCCTGCTGTTCAAGCGGTATTTGCACAAAATGATGAAATGGCATTAGGTGCGTTAAGAGCTTTACAAACCGCAGGCCGTACTGATGTTCTGGTTGTTGGCTTTGATGGAACAAATGATGGTATTAAAGCCGTTGAAGGCGGAAAATTAGGTGCAACTATTGCACAGCGCCCAGACCAAATTGGGATTGTTGGTGTACAGATTGCAGATAAAGTCTTAAAAGGCGAGAAAGTGGATCCAACGGTTCCGGTTGAATTGGAATTAGTGGTTAAACAATAAGATAAAAACCGCCATGGCGCACTGTGGCGGTTTATTTAATTTGCGATCCATTGGGTCATAAAAAAGGAAATAAACGTTATGGGTATAGCTAAGCTGGTGGTTCTCGGTAGTATCAATGCGGATCATATATTAAATGTTAAGCATTTCCCTCAGCCGGGTGAAACTGTTAGAGGCGATCATTACCAAGTTGCATTTGGCGGGAAAGGTGCCAACCAAGCTGTTGCAGCAGGTCGCAGTGGTGCTGACATAACGTTTATTGCTTGTGTTGGTGATGATGATATTGGGGCGAGTATAAAAAAACAGTTATTTCTCGATAATATTAAAACCGAATGCATTGATGCCATTGAAGGTGAAACGACAGGTGTTGCTCTTATTTATGTGAACCAACAAGGGGAAAATACAATTGGTATCAATGCAGGTGCAAATGCACGACTTACCAAAGAAAGATTAGCTCAATATCAGCAAAAAATTGTGGAAGCTGATGCGGTATTGATGCAACTGGAATCCCCTATTGAAACAGTACAAATGGCTGCTGAAATAGCGAAGAAAAACAATACGAAAGTCATTTTGAACCCTGCACCGGCTCAATCATTACCAGATTCATTATTATCACTAGTTGATATCATCACGCCAAATGAAACAGAAGCTGAACACCTAACAGGTATTGCTGTTAATGATAATCAAGGTGCTCAGGATGCGGCTGAAGCTTTACATCAAAAAGGTATCAGTAAAGTGATGATAACACTCGGCTCTCGAGGCGTTTGGTATAGTGAAAAAGGTAGTGAAGGCAAAATAATTTCTGCATTTCGCGTAAAAGCAGTGGATACTATTGCCGCAGGTGATACATTCAATGGGGCTTACGTTACAGCTCTGCTTGAAGGTAAAGCTGACGAAGAAGCGATTATTTTTGCTCATGCAGCGGCGGCGATAGCTGTGACTCGCCCGGGAGCTCAACCCTCAGTTCCATGGCGTAAAGAAATTGACCAGTTTTTGACTCAACAGGATTAACTTGTGGCAACAATGAAAGATGTGGCACGCCTTGCAGGGGTGTCGACGTCCACCGTCTCTCACGTTATTAACCAAAATCGCTATGTCAGCGAGAGCATTACCATACGCGTTAAAAATGCGATTGAAGAGTTAAATTATGCACCTTCTGCTTTAGCGCGTAGTTTGAAGATGAATCGTACGAATACAATTGGGATGTTACTGACAACAAGTAATAACCCATTTTACGCAGAGGTAGTGCGGGGTGTAGAACGTAGTTGCTACGAACGTGGTTATAGTTTGATTTTGTGCAACACTGAAGGTGACCTTCAGCGAATGAATCATAGTTTAGAAACCTTGCTACAAAAACGTGTTGATGGGCTACTGATTATGTGCACAGAAGTACAGGGGCCATCAAAAAATGTTTTGGCTCGTTACCCTGCTGTGCCAACAGTTATGATGGATTGGTCACCTTTTGAGTCGGAAGGCGATATCATTCAAGATAACTCTTTTCTTGGTGGAGAAATAGCCACTCGTTACCTTATCGAAGCTGGTTTCTCTCGTATTGCATGTATTGCAGGGCCACAAGATAAATCACCAGCAAGAGCGCGTCATCAAGGTTTTATTCAAGCCATGACAGATGGCGGCATTAATATTTATGATGACTATATCATTTTCAGTGATTTTGAATTTGCTGGTGGGTTTGAGTCAATGAATAAATTGCTTAGCTTACCAACCCCTCCCGAGGCCATTTTTGCAGGTAATGATGCGATGGCGGTAGGCGCTTATCAAGCGATATACCAAAAGGGTTTGAAAGTGCCTGATGATATTTCAATCATTGGTTATGATGATATCGATCTTTCGCCTTATATGATCCCACCATTAACAACAATTCATCAGCCAAAAGATAAGTTAGGCCAACAGGCTGTTGACCAACTTATTTATCGTATGGATAACCCAGAGGCAAATGCGAGTGTTTTGGTTCTTACCCCTGAGTTAATTGAACGTCAATCGGTTAAAAAATATTAATTCTTCGCTTTTTTGGTTTTATTTTTTATTAAATTATCACCGTCTGTCTTACTTAATAATAAGAAGACAAAAGCCGAGATAAGCGTAATGACGCCAACGGTAATAAAGGTGTAATGGAAATTATCGACCGTATTGCTATTAGGTTGTCCACCATAGAAGTTTAAGATTGCAGCACTGACTGCGATACCGAAGCTTATCGATAGCTGCTGAGTCACAGCTAACATACTATTTCCCGCACTTGCATTATTGTCTGTTAAATCAGCCAGGCAAATAGTATTCATTGCGGTAAATTGTACAGACATCACCATTCCTAAAATAAATAAAGGTACAACTAACAGATAAATCGACATACTTGGTGATTGTAAGGAAAACTGTGCGATCATTAATCCTATAATAATGGTGATGACAAATAATGTATTACGGTAGCCATATTTAGTTAGGATCCGAGTAACCCCTGATTTAGCAGTGATTGAACCTATTGCTAGTGGTGCCATCATCATTCCCGCCACAACTGCTTCGTAGCCGAAACCTACTTGCAGCATTAATGGCATTAAAAATGGAATACTGCCTGTTCCTAAGCGTGTTGCGATATTACCGCTGATCCCAATAGAAAAAGTGCGAGTTTTAAATAAATTCAAGGGGATTATTGCATGCTTAGTACGTCTTGCATGGAAAATATAAACAAGTAAGAAAAGAAAGCCGACTAAAACAATAGTGACTGGAATCGATGTTGAAAGAGACTTATCACTGAATAAGTCTAGGCTGACAGATAGCATGACTAAACCAGAACCAAACAATAAGAACCCTAAAGTATCAAATTTACGTTTTGGCATTTTAAAGTCTGGCATATGTTTTAACGCATAAAAGATACCTAAAACACCAATAGGAATATTAATAATAAATATCCAATGCCAAGTTGCATAGGTGACTAATATACCACCTAACAGAGGTCCCAATATTGGGCCAACTAAACCAGGAATGGTGACAAAATTTAATATTGGTAGTAATTCACTTCGAGGGTAAGCCCTTATTAAGGCTAAACGAGCAACTGGCATCATCATTGCCCCACCAATACCTTGAATAACCCTAGAGGTCACTAAAAAGTTTAAAGAAGGCGAAAGGGCACAAAGTAATGAACCAAAAGAAAACAAGGAAACCGCTAAAATGAATATACGTCTTGTACCAAATCTATCTGCAAACCAGCCACTAACAGGGATCAATAAAGCAACAGTAAGCGTATAACTGACTACGGCGGATTGCATCGCAAGCGGCGAGTGATCAAGGCTTTTTGCAATATCGGGTAAAGCCGTATTCAAAATGGTGGCATCGAGCGCTTGCATGAAAAAGGCCATTGCCGCAATCCATGGAAGGCCAGACATATTTTTCGCTGTTTTGAACATCAGTTACCTATACAAGTAAATTAAAGCTTCAATTGGAGTATTGTTTTGTTAGTCTTGCTTTTGGGTAATTGTTAATAAGTTATAGCAAAGGTCGAGTGCTATTGTACTTTTACCATGAATAATTGCATTGGCAAGTTGTTGATGAATTTCGACCTCTATAACCTCATTATCAGTGATGACATCAAAGTAACGCTGATAAATAGAACGGAATAAATTAGCAAAAGAAATTAGGAAGGGATTGGCACAAGCTTTGTAAATAGTTAAATGGAAATGGTAATCAACTTTCACCCAATGCGCCCTGTCAAATTCTTTGGCGAGTAACTGCATTTCACTTGCTAATAATTGTAATGATTGTTTTTGTTCTTTTGTTGCATGTATAGCCGCAAGATAACAAGCTTGAGGTTCTATTGCGAGTCGAACCATTTTAAAGTGTTCCATCACGACCGATTGCTCTTCACTATTGGACCACCATGTTAAGAGATCTTGGTCTAAAAAATTCCAATTTGAGGGTGGCATAACACGGGTACCTATTTTGGGGCGTGCTAATACCATTCCTTTTGCCGCTAATATTTTTATTGCTTCTCTTATCGCTGTTCGACTTGCTTGGAATTGTTCTGATAATTCTAATTCGCTAGGTAAAGTGGAATCAGGTAAATAGGTGCTGGTTAAAATCAGCTGGCCAAGATTTTCTGCAATAATATAAGAACGATTTTTTTGTGAGGCGGTTTGTTGCTTACTTAATTCCATAATTCATCTCAAAGCATAATTCTTAGATACATATATTACGTGAGTAGGTGCGCAATTGCTGCTGAAATAGTCAATATATAGACCGAATTTAACTTATAAATACCTTTTTGGCTAAAAAAAACACGAACAAAATAAAAATTAAAAAAAA
>NZ_JAMPRR010000041.1:0-24855 GCF_028483405.1 Providencia sp. PROV076
ATAGCTTCATTTAGCTTTAAAGAAGGGTACCTAAATAAGGTGCCCTTTTTATTTTCTGTGAGAAAAATTTAGCCTATATAACACCATTATCGGGTGGCATTGTTTTATATGTTGAATTGTTCATATCGTAAGTAACTTCTTCTTTTAATTTAAATTACTTGAAAACAGACTTATTACTAATTAAGGGTCTTTGTAAATCACTGGTAATGATAATTGAAATGCAAATCATTTTTATTTAAACTATCTGTATGTGATTTATACAGGTAAGCATCATGTACATCTGCCTTTGTGAAGCCATTACTGATAAACAGATCAGAAATGCCGCAAGAAAATATCAAGTGACCTCGTTGAAGGGCCTACGGCAAATTTTGCCTGTAGGCTTAGAATGTGGAAAGTGTATTAGACAAACAAAGGCAATTTTATATGAAGAACAAATGATTTTTGAGGATGCGTGTGCCACTGAGGTTGCATAGTCTTTAATACCATTCAAATTTATTCCCTCGAAACCTACCATCTTTTGTTTAACAATATTTTTGTTTAAATGCATTGAGTGAAAATTATACTAACATCAATTTCAGTACTACACTTAAAAGACTGGAAGCGATGGAGGTAGAAATGAAAGGTGATAAAAAAATGATAGCCCACCTAAATAAACTACTGGGCAATGAGCTAGTTGCAATCAACCAATATTTTTTGCATGCACGTATGTTTAAAAATTGGGGACTTACCCGTCTCAATGAGATGGAATATCACGAATCAATCGATGAAATGAAACACGCAGATAAATATATAGAGCGAATTTTGTTTCTCGACGGTATTCCTAACTTACAAGACCTTGGTAAGTTAAATATCGGTGAAGATGTTGAAGAGATGTTGAAATCAGATTTGCAGCTTGAAATCGATGGAGCAAAGAATCTAAAAGAAGCTATTAAATATGCGGACTCGGTTCATGATTATGTCAGTCGAGATCTGATGATTGAAATTTTAGCTGATGAAGAAAACCATATTGATTGGATAGAAACCCAATTGGGGCTAATTAGCCGTTTGGGGCTCCAAAATTACCTACAAGCGCAGGTTAAAGAAGAATAACATAGTATTCCTACGGTCATTAACTAAGTAAATTTGTATAAAAAGCCCCCCAGTTATCTCTCTTTTCAAGATTGAGGGGGCTTTTCGATAATTCTCTTCAAAAAAAACGCACATATTTTCCTCGATTACTTGTGTTTCCCTATAATTTACGTATAATGCGCGGGCTTACTGATGAGTAAGCCCTATATTTTAGGACTGAAATATCAGTATTGAGTCAACGATTTGTTGCTCATTTAGACAATACTTCCGATTTGGAAGTTACATCAAGAACGATTACACTCTCCCATCAATCGAAATGGGTACGAGGAGTAATCATTTTACGTTTATAAATAGTTGGAGCTCTGGTCTCATGCAGAACCAAAGAATCCGTATCCGCCTGAAAGCTTTTGATCATCGTTTAATCGATCAATCAACTGCGGAAATCGTAGAGACTGCTAAGCGCACTGGTGCGCAAGTTCGTGGTCCTATCCCGCTGCCGACACGTAAAGAGCGTTTTACCGTTCTGATTTCTCCGCACGTTAACAAAGATGCGCGTGATCAGTACGAAATTCGCACTCACAAGCGTCTGGTTGACATCGTTGAGCCAACCGAAAAGACCGTTGATGCTCTGATGCGTCTGGACCTGGCTGCCGGCGTTGACGTGCAGATCAGCCTGGGTTAATCAGGTCGTCGAACGATTGAGAGGTTGAAACAATGAAAGGTTTAGTCGGTAAGAAAGTCGGTATGACTCGTATCTTCACTGAAGATGGCGTTTCTATACCTGTAACTGTTATCGAAATTGAAAATAACCGTGTTACTCAGGTTAAAACTGCAGAAACTGACGGTTATAATGCAATTCAGGTTACTACTGGTAGCAAAAAAGCTAATCGTGTAACTAAGCCTGAAGCAGGTCATTTCGCTAAAGCTGGCGTCGAAGCTGGCCGTATCCTGCGTGAGTTCCGCATTGAAGATAGTGCAGAATACACAGTAGGTCAAAGCATTAGCGTTGAAATTTTCGCTGACGTTAAAAAAGTCGACGTTACTGGTACATCTAAAGGTAAAGGTTTTGCCGGCACAGTTAAGCGCTGGAATTTCCGTACTCAAGATGCTACTCACGGTAACTCCTTGTCTCACCGTGTTCCGGGTTCTATCGGTCAAAACCAGACTCCGGGCAAAGTGTTTAAAGGCAAGAAAATGGCAGGCCAACTGGGTAATGAGCGTGTAACCGTTCAAAGCTTAGATGTAGTACGTGTTGACGCTGAGCGCAACCTGCTGCTGGTCAAAGGTGCTGTTCCAGGAGCAACTGGTAGCAACCTGATCGTAAAACCGGCTGTCAAGGCTTAACGTCGAGGAGATAGGAATGGAATTGGTAATGAAAGACGCGCAAAGCGCGCTGACTGTTTCCGAAACTACCTTCGGGCGTGATTTCAATGAAGCGCTTGTTCACCAAGTAGTTGTTGCGTATGCAGCTGGTGCTCGTCAAGGTACTCGTGCTCAGAAAACTCGTGCTGAAGTTTCTGGTTCTGGTAAAAAACCATGGCGTCAAAAAGGTACTGGCCGTGCACGTTCTGGTTCAGTAAAGAGCCCAATTTGGCGCTCTGGTGGTGTTAGCTTCGCAGCTAAACCACAGGACCACAGTCAAAAAGTAAATAAGAAGATGTACCGTGGTGCTTTAAAAAGCATCCTCTCTGAGTTGGTACGTCAAGATCGTCTGATCGTTGTCGAGAAGTTCTCTGTTGAAGCACCTAAAACTAAGTTGCTGGCACAGAAACTGAAAGATATGGCTCTGGAAGATGTTCTGATCATCACTGCTGAATTAGATGAAAATCTGTTTTTAGCAGCGCGCAACCTGTATAAGGTTGACGTTCGTGATGCCGCAGGTATTGATCCAGTTAGCCTGATCGCCTTCGACAAAGTGGTTATGACTGCTGATGCTGTGAAGCAAGTTGAGGAGATGCTGGCATGATCCGTGAAGAACGTCTGCTAAAAGTACTGCGCGCGCCGCATGTATCTGAAAAAGCTTCTACAGCGATGGAAAAAAGCAATACCATCGTTCTCAAAGTTGCGAAAGACGCGACTAAAGCAGAAATCAAAGCTGCTGTACAGAAACTGTTTGAAGTTGAAGTTGAAGGTGTTAACACTTTGCTGGTTAAAGGCAAAACTAAACGCCACGGTCAGCGTTTCGGTCGTCGTAGCGACTGGAAAAAAGCTTACGTCACGCTGAAAGAAGGCCAAAATTTGGACTTCATTAGCGGTGCTGAGTAAGTCGGAGGAGTAAAGAACAATGGCAGTTGTTAAATGTAAACCTACGTCTCCGGGCCGTCGCCACGTAGTTAAAGTGGTTAACCCTGAGCTGCATAAGGGTAAACCTTATGCTCCGCTGTTAGAAAAAAACAGCAAATCCGGTGGTCGTAACAACAATGGCCGTATCACTACCCGTCATATCGGTGGTGGCCATAAGCAGCATTATCGTTTAGTTGACTTCAAACGCAACAAAGACGGTGTTCCTGCAGTTGTTGAGCGTTTGGAGTATGATCCAAATCGTTCTGCGAACATTGCACTGGTTCTATATAAAGACGGTGAACGTCGTTATATTCTTGCACCAAAAGGCCTGAAAGCTGGCGACCAGATTCAATCTGGTGTTGATTCAGCAATCAAAGCTGGTAACGCACTGCCGATGCGCAACATCCCTGTTGGTTCTACAGTTCATAACATCGAACTGAAACCAGGTAAAGGTGGACAGTTAGCGCGTTCAGCAGGTACTTACGCTCAAATCGTTGCTCGTGATGGTGCTTATGTCACATTACGTCTGCGTTCTGGTGAAATGCGTAAAGTTTTAGCTGATTGCCGTGCAACTCTTGGTGAAGTTGGTAACGCTGAACATATGTTACGTGTTCTCGGTAAAGCTGGTGCTAGCCGCTGGCGTGGTGTTCGTCCTACCGTTCGCGGTACTGCGATGAACCCAGTAGACCATCCACATGGTGGTGGTGAAGGCCGTAACTTTGGTAAACACCCAGTAACACCATGGGGCGTTCAAACCAAAGGTAAGAAAACTCGTAGCAACAAGCGTACTGATCAATTCATCGTACGTCATCGTTCTAAAAAATAATTAGAGGATAAACCATGCCACGTTCTCTCAAGAAAGGTCCTTTTATTGACCTGCACTTGCTGAAGAAGGTAGAGAAAGCGGTGGAAAGCGGAGACAAGAAGCCTCTTAAGACTTGGTCCCGTCGTTCAACGATCTTTCCTAATATGATCGGATTGACCATCGCTGTCCATAATGGTCGTCAGCATGTTCCAGTTTTTGTAACCGACGAAATGGTTGGTCACAAACTGGGTGAATTCGCACCGACTCGCACTTATCGCGGCCACGCGGCAGATAAGAAAGCTAAGAAACGTTAAGGATAGGAGGAAGAGATGGAAACTTTAGCTATGCATCGCCACGCTCGTTCTTCTGCCCAGAAGGTTCGCTTAGTTGCCGACCTGATTCGCGGTAAGAAAGTGTCGCAAGCTCTGGAAATTCTGACCTACACCAACAAGAAAGCTGCTGGTTTAGTGAAGAAAGTACTTGAATCTGCAATTGCTAACGCAGAGCAAAACGATGGCGCTGACATTGATGACCTGAAAGTTGCGAAAATTTTCGTAGACGAAGGTCCAACCATGAAACGCATCATGCCGCGTGCGAAAGGCCGTGCAGATCGTATTCTTAAGCGCACCAGCCACATTACTGTGGTTGTGTCCGATCGCTGAGACTCTGGAGACTAGCAATGGGTCAGAAAGTACATCCTAATGGTATTCGCCTGGGTATTGTCAAACCTTGGAACTCTACCTGGTATGCGAACACCAATGAATTCGCTGACAACCTAGACAGCGATTTTAAAGTACGTCAGTACTTGAATAAAGAACTGGCAAAAGCGTCAATCTCTCGCATCGTTATCGAACGTCCTGCGAAAAGCATCCGTGTGACTATTCACACTGCTCGCCCAGGTATCGTTATCGGTAAGAAAGGTGAAGACGTTGAAAAACTGCGTAAAACAGTAGCGGATATCGCTGGTGTTCCTGCGCAAATCAATATCGCCGAAGTTCGTAAACCAGAACTAGACGCTAAATTAGTTGCTGACAGCATTTCTTCACAGCTGGAACGTCGTGTTATGTTCCGTCGTGCTATGAAGCGTGCAGTACAGAACGCAATGCGTCTGGGCGCTAAAGGTATTAAAGTTGAAGTCAGTGGCCGTTTAGGCGGTGCTGAAATCGCTCGTACCGAGTGGTATCGTGAAGGCCGTGTGCCACTGCACACATTACGTGCTGATATCGATTACAACACTTCAGAAGCGCACACCACTTACGGTGTTCTCGGCGTTAAGGTATGGATCTTCAAAGGTGAGATTCTGGGTGGTATGGCTGCTGTTGAACAAGCTGAGAAACCAGCTGCTCAACCTAAAAAGCAGCAGCGTAAAGGCCGCAAGTAAGGAGAGTCGCTGATGTTACAACCAAAGCGTACAAAATTCCGTAAGGTGCACAAAGGCCGCAACCGTGGTCTAGCGCAAGGTACGGATGTTAGCTTCGGCACTTTCGGTCTTAAAGCTGTTGGCCGTGGTCGTCTGACTGCACGTCAGATCGAAGCGGCACGTCGTGCTATGACCCGTGCTATTAAGCGTCAAGGTAAAATCTGGATCCGTGTGTTCCCAGACAAACCAATCACTGAGAAACCACTCGAAGTTCGTATGGGTAAAGGTAAAGGTAACGTAGAATATTGGGTTGCCTTAATCCAGCCTGGTAAAGTTCTATACGAAATGGACGGTGTGCCTGAAGAGCTGGCTCGTGAGGCATTCTCTTTGGCAGCAGCGAAACTGCCTATCAAAACCACCTTTGTAACTAAGACGGTGATGTAATGAAAGCACAAGAGCTGCGCGAAAAAAGCGTTGAAGAGCTGAATGCTGAACTTTTGAACCTGTTACGTGAACAATTTAATTTACGTATGCAGGCTGCAAGTGGTCAGCTGCAACAGTCTCATCTGTTGAAACAAGTGCGTCGCGATATCGCACGTGTGAAGACTTTACTGACTGAGAAGGCAGGTGCGTAATGAGCGATAAAATCCGTACTCTGCAAGGTCGTGTAGTTAGCGATAAAATGGAGAAATCTATTGTTGTTGCTATCGAGCGTATGGTGAAACACCCTCTGTATGGTAAATTCATCCGTCGTACGACTAAATTGCACGTACATGACGAGAACAATGAATGTGGAATCGGTGACGTGGTAGAAATCCGCGAAACTCGTCCACTGTCTAAGACTAAGTCTTGGGCCTTAGTTCGCGTTGTAGAAAAAGCTGTTCTGTAATAGAATAACTTTTCCTGATGAATAAACGGCTCTTTTTTGACTGAGCCGTTTATTTTTTTCTGTCCAACACGATGATGTGGTGTTATAATGCCGCGCCCTCGTAGTATGGGTATATTTGAACGGCCTCTTCATAATGAGGTGGCTCAGTAGTAGTTGACATTTAGCGGAGCACTAAAATGATCCAAGAACAGACTATGCTGAACGTGGCCGACAACTCCGGTGCACGTCGCGTAATGTGTATCAAGGTTCTAGGTGGCTCGCACCGTCGCTATGCACATGTAGGCGACATCATTAAAATTACTGTTAAAGAAGCAATTCCACGCGGTAAAGTTAAAAAGGGTGATGTCCTGAAAGCGGTAGTGGTGCGCACCAAGAAGGGTGTACGTCGCCCTGACGGTTCTGTCATTCGCTTCGATGGTAATGCTTGTGTGTTATTAAATAACAACAGCGAGCAAGTAATCGGTACGCGTATTTTTGGGCCGGTAACTCGTGAACTTCGTAATGAGAAGTTTATGAAAATTATCTCTCTGGCACCTGAAGTACTCTAAGGAGCGAACTATGGCAGCGAAAATCCGTCGTGATGACGAAGTTATCGTGCTAACTGGGAAAGACAAAGGTAAGCGCGGTAAAGTAAAACAGGTTATTTCTTCTAGTAAAGTTATCGTTGAAGGTATCAATCTGGTTAAAAAACATCAGAAGCCTGTACCGGCTCTGAACCAACCAGGTGGCATCGTTGAAAAAGAAGCGGCTATTCAAGTTTCTAACGTTGCAATCTTTAACGCGGCAACTGGCAAGGCTGACCGTGTAGGCTTTAGATTCGAAGACGGCAAAAAAGTCCGTTTCTTCAAGTCTAACAGTGAAACTATCAAGTAATTTTTGGAGTATACGATGGCGAAACTGCATGATTACTATAAAGACGAAGTAGTTAATAAGCTCATGACTGAGTTTAATTACACTTCTGTCATGCAAGTCCCTCGGGTCGAGAAGATCACCCTGAATATGGGTGTTGGTGAAGCGATTGCTGATAAAAAACTGCTGGATAACGCAGCAGCTGATTTAACAGCAATCTCAGGTCAAAAACCTTTGATCACCAAAGCACGCAAATCTGTTGCAGGCTTCAAAATCCGTCAGGGCTATCCAATCGGCTGTAAAGTAACCCTGCGTGGCGAACGCATGTGGGAGTTCCTTGAGCGTCTGATTTCTATTGCTGTACCACGTATTCGTGACTTCCGTGGCTTGCCCGCTAAGTCTTTCGATGGTCGCGGTAACTACAGCATGGGTGTTCGTGAACAAATCATCTTCCCTGAAATCGATTACGATAAAGTGGATCGCGTACGTGGTTTAGATATTACTATCACCACTACTGCGAAATCAGATGACGAAGGTCGCGCACTGTTAGCAGCGTTCAACTTCCCGTTCCGCAAGTAAGGCAGGGTACTCATGGCTAAGAAATCTATGAAAGCGCGTGATGTTAAACGTGCTAAATTAGCTGAGAAATTCTTCGCAAAACGCGTAGAACTGAAAGCTATCATCTCTGATGTTAAAGCATCTGATGAAGATCGCTGGGACGCTGTTCTCAAGCTGCAAACACTGCCACGTGATTCAAGTCCTTCTCGTCAGCGTAATCGCTGCCGTCAAACAGGGCGTCCGCACGGTTTCCTGCGGAAGTTTGGTCTGAGCCGTATTAAAGTCCGTGAAGCCGCTATGCGCGGTGAAATCCCGGGCCTTAAAAAGGCAAGTTGGTAATTCCATTTGAATCACGGGAGTAAAGACAGATGAGCATGCAAGATCCCATCGCGGATATGCTGACCCGTATCCGTAACGGTCAGGCCGCGAACAAAGTTGCGGTCACCATGCCTTCCTCCAAGCTGAAAGTGGCAATTGCCAAAGTGCTGAAGGAAGAAGGTTATATTGAAGATTTTAAAATTGAAGGCGACATCAAGCCAGAACTGGAACTGACTTTACGTTATTTCCAAGGTAAGGCTGTTGTAGAAAGCATTCAGCGTGTAAGCCGCCCAAGTCTGCGCATCTATAAGAAAAAAGATGAGCTGCCACAAGTTATGGCTGGTTTAGGTATCGCTGTTATTTCTACCTCTAAAGGTGTCATGACTGATCGTGCAGCTCGCCAAGCTGGTCTTGGTGGCGAGATTCTCTGCTACGTAGCTTAATTCGGGAGGAAAGAATGTCTCGTGTGGCAAAAGCACCCGTCGTCATTCCTGCCGGCGTAGAGGTAAAACTCAGCGGTCAGGTTATTTCGATTAAGGGTAAAAACGGCGAGCTTACTCGTACTATCCATAATGCAGTTGAAGTTAAAAACGAAGACAACCAACTGACTTTCGCTCCTCGTGAAGGTTTTGAAGATGCATGGGCACAAGCGGGTACGACTCGTTCACTGTGCAATGCAATGGTTGTTGGTGTTACCGAAGGCTTCACTAAAAAGCTTCAACTGGTCGGTGTTGGTTACCGTGCAGCAATCAAAGGCAATGCTGTAAGCTTGTCTTTAGGTTTTTCGCATCCGGTTGAACACGCACTGCCAGCAGGCATTACTGCTGAATGCCCAACACAAACTGAAATCGTACTGAAAGGTGCGGATAAGCAAGTGATTGGTCAAGTTGCAGCAGAACTGCGTGCTTACCGTCGTCCTGAGCCTTATAAAGGTAAAGGTGTTCGTTACGCCGATGAAATCGTGCGTACCAAAGAGGCTAAGAAGAAGTAAGGTAACACTATGGATAAGAAAGCAGCTCGTATCCGTCGTGCGACCCGCGCACGCCGTAAGATCCAAGAGTTGGGTGCGACTCGCCTGGTGGTACATCGTACTCCACGCCATATTTATGCGCAGGTTATCGCACCGAACGGTTCTGAAACATTGGTTGCAGCTTCTACTACAGAAAAAGCTATCAATGAACAAGTTAAGTTTACTGGAAACAAAGACGCAGCAGCAATTGTTGGTAAGTTAGTTGCTGAACGCGCACTGGAAAAAGGCATCACTGTTGTTGCTTTTGACCGTTCTGGTTTCCAATATCATGGTAGAGTCCAGGCACTGGCAGATGCTGCCCGTGAAGCTGGCCTTCAGTTCTAAGGTAGAGGTGTAAGATGTCTCACATCGAAAAACAAGCTGGCGAACTGCAGGAAAAGCTGATCGCGGTAAACCGCGTAGCAAAAACCGTTAAAGGTGGCCGTATTTTCAGCTTTACCGCACTGACTGTAGTTGGTGATGGTAACGGTCGCGTTGGTTTTGGCTACGGCAAAGCGCGCGAAGTTCCGGCAGCAATCCAGAAAGCGATGGAAAAAGCCCGTCGCAGTATGAAAACCGTTGCTCTAAACAACGGCACATTGTTCCACCCTGTGAAAGGTACACACACTGGTTCTCGTGTGTTTATGCAACCTGCTCACGAAGGTACCGGTATCATTGCCGGCGGTGCAATGCGTGCTGTTTTAGAAGTAGCTGGAGTTCGCAACGTACTGGCTAAAACCTATGGTTCCACAAACCCAATCAACGTGGTTCGTGCAACACTGGATGCTTTAGACAGCATGAAGTCTCCAGAAATGGTCGCAGCTAAGCGTGGAAAATCCGTCGAAGAAATTCTGGGGTAATCGGCTATGGCTAAGACTATTAAAATTACACAAGTTCGCAGTTCAATCGGTCGTCTGCCTAAGCATAAGGCAACACTGGTCGGTTTAGGTCTGCGTCGCATTGGTCATACAGTAGAGCGCGAGGATACTCCTGCTGTACGTGGTATGGTCAACTTGGTTTCCTACATGGTTAAAGTTGAGGAGTAAGAGATGCGTTTAAATACTCTGTCTCCGGCTGAAGGTGCCAAGCACGCGCCTAAACGCGTAGGTCGTGGTATCGGTTCTGGTCTGGGTAAAACCGGCGGCCGTGGTCACAAAGGTCAGAAATCTCGTTCTGGCGGTGGCGTACGTCGTGGTTTCGAAGGTGGCCAGATGCCTTTATACCGTCGTTTGCCGAAATTCGGCTTCACTTCACGTAAAGCAATGATCACTGCAGAGATTCGTCTGTCTGATTTTGCTGCTGTTGAAGGCGATGTTATTGATCTGAACGCACTGAAAGCCGCGAACGTTGTTGGCATCCAGATTGAATACGCTAAAGTTATTCTGTCTGGCGAAGTGAACCGTGCAGTTACTGTACGTGGCCTTCGTGTTACTAAAGGTGCTCGCGCTGCAATCGAAGCTGCCGGCGGTAAAATTGAGGAATAAGTGACAGATGGCTAAACAACCAGGATTAGATTTTCAAAGTGCCAAAGGTGGAGCTGGCGAACTTAAACGCAGACTTTTGTTTGTAATTGGTGCGCTAATTGTTTTCCGAATTGGTTCTTTTATTCCAATCCCTGGTATTGATGCCACTGTGCTTGCCAAATTGCTCGAACAGCAACAAGGCACCATCATTGAAATGTTTAACATGTTCTCTGGTGGTGCTCTTAGCCGTGCTTCTATCTTTGCTTTGGGTATCATGCCGTATATTTCGGCATCGATTATTATCCAATTATTATCTGTGGTTAATCCACGATTAGCAGAGATCAAGAAGGAAGGAGAAGCAGGTCGTCGGAAGATAAGCCAATATACTCGCTGGGGTACTCTGGTATTAGCAATATTCCAATCTATTGGTATTGCAATGGGTCTACCGAATATGCCAGGGATGCAAGGGTTAGTTATTGATCCAGGCCTCCCGTTCTACTTTACGGCAGTTGTTAGCTTAGTCACAGGAACAATGTTCCTAATGTGGTTGGGTGAACAGATAACTGAAAGAGGTATCGGTAACGGTATTTCTATCATTATCTTCGCTGGTATTGTTGCGGGATTACCGCCGGCCATTGGCCATACCATCGAGCAAGCTCGGCAGGGCGATCTGCACTTCCTCCTGTTGCTGTTGGTTGCGGTGTTAGTATTCGCGGTTACTTTCTTTGTTGTGTTTATGGAACGTGGACAACGCCGAATCGTCGTTAACTACGCTAAACGTCAGCAAGGTCGCCGTGTTTATGCAGCACAAAGTACACATTTACCGTTAAAAGTGAATATGGCGGGTGTAATTCCTGCAATTTTTGCTTCCAGTATCATACTATTCCCGGGTACAATAGCATCTTGGTTTGGTGATGGAACTGGCTGGGACTGGCTGACGACTATTTCTATGTATTTGCAGCCTGGTCAACCGTTATATGTGCTACTTTATGCATCTGCGATCATCTTCTTCTGTTTCTTCTATACGGCGTTGGTTTTCAACCCAAGAGAAACGGCAGATAACCTGAAGAAGTCCGGTGCATTTGTACCAGGAATTCGTCCGGGAGAGCAAACGGCCAAGTACATTGATAAGGTAATGACTCGCTTAACACTAGTTGGCGCATTATATATTACCTTCATCTGCCTAATCCCGGAGTTCATGCGTGACGCAATGAAAGTACCTTTCTATTTTGGTGGTACTTCCCTCTTAATCGTGGTTGTCGTTATCATGGACTTTATGGCTCAAGTGCAAACTCTAATGATGTCAAGTCAGTATGAGTCTGCATTGAAGAAAGCAAACCTGAAAGGTAAGTAATCACTTAGTGTGGTTATGGTTTGCTTAGAAGTTACGGAGAGTAAAAATGAAAGTTCGTGCTTCCGTCAAGAAATTATGCCGTAACTGCAAAATTATTCGTCGCAATGGTAGCGTTCGTGTAATTTGCAGTGTTGAACCAAGACATAAACAACGTCAAGGTTAAGAAAAAGCATTTTTTTCTTGCAAAGTTGGGTTGAGCTGGCTAAATTAGCCAGCCAATCTTTTTTATCTAAGATACATTATTGTTTGAGTATCCTGAAAACGGGCTTTTCAGCACAGTAATGTATATTTTAACTTAGGAGTGCATAGTGGCCCGTATAGCAGGCATTAACATTCCTGATCATAAACATACCGTAATCGCTTTAACATCGATTTTCGGCATCGGCAAGACCCGTTCACAGGCTATCTGTGAAGCAACTGGTATTGCTGAAAATGTTAAGATCAGTGAGCTGTCTGAAGAACAAATCGACAAGCTGCGTGACGAAGTTGCTAAATACGTTGTAGAAGGTGACTTACGTCGTGAAATTACCCTGAGCATCAAGCGTCTGATGGACCTTGGATGTTACCGTGGTTTACGTCATCGTCGTGGTCTTCCTGTACGCGGACAGCGTACTAAGACTAACGCTCGTACCCGTAAGGGTCCGCGTAAGCCGATCAAGAAATAAGTCGGGGTATTGAATAATGGCAAAAGCACCAATTCGTGCACGTAAGCGTGTAAGAAAACAAGTCTCAGACGGTGTGGCTCATATCCATGCTTCTTTCAACAACACAATCGTTACTATTACTGACCGTCAAGGTAACGCATTAGGTTGGGCAACTGCCGGTGGTTCCGGTTTCCGTGGTTCTCGCAAATCTACTCCGTTCGCAGCTCAGGTTGCAGCAGAGCGTTGCGCAGAAGCTGTGAAAGAATACGGAATCAAAAACCTGGAAGTTATGGTTAAGGGACCGGGTCCGGGTCGCGAATCAACAATTCGTGCTCTGAACGCCGCTGGTTTTCGCATCACTAATATTACTGATGTGACTCCTATCCCTCATAACGGTTGTCGCCCACCGAAAAAACGTCGCGTTTAATACGTTTCGTTTTTTTTAGGACTGTTGGAGAAAGAAAATGGCTAGATATTTGGGTCCTAAGCTCAAGCTGAGCCGTCGCGAAGGAACAGACCTCTTCCTGAAGTCTGGTGTTCGCGCGATTGACACCAAGTGTAAATTAGAACAGGCTCCAGGCCAGCACGGTGCGCGTAAACCGCGTCTGTCTGACTATGGCGTCCAGTTACGTGAAAAACAAAAAGTTCGTCGTATCTACGGTGTTCTGGAACGTCAATTCCGTAACTATTACAAAGAAGCAACACGTCTGAAAGGCAACACAGGTGAAAACCTGCTGACTTTGCTTGAAGGTCGTCTTGATAACGTCGTTTACCGTATGGGCTTTGGCGCAACTCGCGCAGAAGCACGTCAAATGGTTAGCCATAAAGCTATCATGGTAAATGGCCGTGTAGTTAATATCGCTTCTTATCAGGTTTCCCCGAATGACGTTATCAGCGTTCGTGAGAAAGCTAAAAAACAGTCTCGTATTAAGGCTGCTTTAGAGCTGGCTGAACAGCGTGAGAAGCCAACTTGGCTGGAAGTTGATGCTGCTAAAATGGAAGGTGTGTTCAAACGTATTCCTGAACGTACTGACTTGTCTGCGGACATTAACGAACACCTGATCGTCGAGCTTTACTCCAAGTAAAGCTTAGCACCAAAGAGAGGACACAATGCAGGGTTCTGTGACAGAGTTTCTAAAACCGCGCCTGGTAGATATCGAGCAAGTGAGTTCGACGCACGCTAAGGTGACCCTTGAGCCTTTAGAGCGTGGCTTTGGCCATACTCTTGGTAACGCACTGCGCCGTATTCTGCTTTCGTCTATGCCGGGTTGTGCGGTGACAGAGGTTGAGATTGATGGTGTACTGCATGAGTACAGCACCAAAGAAGGTGTACAGGAAGATATCCTGGAGATTCTCCTCAACCTGAAAGGGCTGGCGGTAAAAGTTCAGGGGAAAGATGAAGTTATTTTAACCTTGAATAAATCTGGCATTGGCCCTGTGACTGCAGCCGACATCATCCATGATGGTGATGTCGAAATCGTCAAGCCACAGCACATCATCTGCCACCTTACTGACGAAAGCGCATCTATTAATATGCGAATTAAAGTACAGCGTGGTCGTGGTTATGTGCCGGCTTCTGCCCGAGTTCATTCGGAAGAAGATGAGCGCCCAATCGGTCGTTTGTTAGTCGATGCTTGCTACAGCCCAGTAGAGCGTATTGCCTACAATGTTGAAGCAGCTCGTGTTGAGCAACGTACAGACTTGGATAAGTTAGTTATTGAAATGGAAACTAACGGTACAATCGATCCTGAAGAGGCGATTCGCCGTGCGGCAACCATTCTGGCTGAACAACTTGAAGCTTTTGTTGACTTACGTGATGTTCGTCAGCCTGAAGTTAAAGAAGAGAAACCAGAATTCGATCCTATCTTATTGCGCCCAGTTGACGATCTGGAATTGACTGTCCGCTCTGCTAACTGCCTCAAAGCAGAAGCTATCCACTACATCGGTGATCTGGTACAGCGTACAGAAGTTGAGTTGCTCAAAACTCCGAACCTTGGTAAGAAATCTCTTACTGAAATTAAGGACGTCTTGGCATCTCGTGGTCTTTCTCTGGGCATGCGTCTAGAAAATTGGCCACCAGCAAGTATTGCTGATGATTAAGATCACAGGTTAAGGTTTTACTGAGAAGGATAAGGTCATGCGCCATCGTAAGAGTGGTCGTCAATTGAACCGCAACAGCAGCCACCGCCAAGCTATGTTCCGTAACATGGCAGGTTCTTTAGTTCGTCATGAGATCATCAAGACGACTCTGCCTAAAGCGAAAGAACTGCGTCGCGTCGTTGAGCCGCTGATTACTCTTGCCAAGACCGACAGCGTAGCTAATCGTCGTCTGGCATTCGCACGTACTCGTGATAACGAGATCGTTGCAAAATTATTTAATGAACTGGGACCTCGTTTCGCAGCTCGTGCAGGTGGTTACACTCGTATTCTTAAGTGTGGCTACCGTACAGGTGACAACGCTCCGATGGCTTACATCGAGCTTGTTGACCGTGCTGTTGAGTCTCAAGAAGCAGCAGCAGAGTAATCTGCCGTCGCTTTCAAGAAAACCGGGTATATTTGCCCGGTTTTTTTGTACCTGCTATTCTTATCTTTCCAAATAATTTTTTCCCTTGAATTTTTCGTGATTAACCCTTATTTACAGGTGAGTACGATGAGCATGTATAAGATAGGTGAAATTGCTAGGCTCGCAGATGTGACGCCTGATACGATCCGTTTTTATGAAAAACAAGGTTTGATGGGGCATAAAGAGAGAACTGAAGGTGGGTATCGGTTATTTACTGAGAAAGACCTCCAGCGATTACGTTTTATTCGTTATGCAAAGCAGCTAGGCTTTACTTTAGAAGCTATCACTGAACTGCTTTCAATTCGAGTGGATCCAGAACATCATACCTGTCAAGAATCTAAACAGATTGTTGATCTCAGATTACTTGAAGTTGAAAAAAAGATACAAGAGCTTATTATTATGCGTGATTCACTGAAAATGTTAAGCTCGGCATGTTGTGGTGAAGAACATGCGACAACCTATTGCTCTATTATGGAGATATTAGAAAAAGGGGCGTCTAAAGTTTATTAATTCTATAATCTGTTAACTATATAAAGGTATGTTATGAGCAAATATCAACATAAACGTGGTGAGATTAAAGATAATGCGATTGAAGCATTACTCCATGACCCACTATTTCGTCAAAGAGTTGAAAAAAATAAAAAAGGGAAAGGAAGTTATACAAGAAAGGAAAAGAATAAGAATTCAGTTAATTGGGAGGCCAGTGGTAATAGGTTTATTTACTTATTACCACTGGCCTTTTAGTTAATTTTTATTTTGTTCTTTTAAAAGATCACGTATTTCTGATAACAGGACTTCTTCTTTAGATGGTGGAGCTGGTTCAGCTGGTGCTGCTTCTTTTTCACGGCGAACTTTATTCATGATCTTAATTGCCATAAAGATAGCGAACGCAACAATAACGAAGTCAAAAACGGTTTGTATAAACATACCATAATTTAGTACTACTGCAGGTAAATCCCCTTGTGCTTCCTTTAATACCACGCTGAATGATTTGAAATCAACACCTCCGATCAGTAAACCTAGCGGAGGCATGATGATATCAGCAACTAATGAAGATACAATTTTACCAAATGCAGCACCAATAATAATACCAACTGCCATATCCACTACATTGCCCTTCATAGCAAATTCGCGGAAATCTTTTAAAAAGCTCATTAGACGACCCCTTAATAAATAATTCAATTGAAACAAAACATGTATTAGGTTAACAAATTATAGTCGCTAAAATTATTAAGCTACAAATATTTACTATGTTTATTTTTATAAGAAGAATGGACTTGGTTGGAATAATTTTTCAACTTCGGGTACATATTTTTTATCTGTAATAAACATAATGACATGGTCGCCTTGTTCAATGGTATGGTAATCACTAGCTATAATGACTTCTTCTTCACGAACAATTGCACCAATAATAGTTCCTGGAGGAAGTTTAATTTCAGATATTTTTTTACCAACCACTTTTGACGTATTTTCATCACCGTGTGCAATTGCTTCAATAGCTTCCGCTACGCCTCTTCTTAAAGATGAAACATTGACTATATCCGCTTTTCTAACATGGCTTAATAAAGCAGAAATTGTTGCCTGTTGAGGTGAAATCGCAATATCAATTACCCCTCCTTGAACGAGTTCAACATATGCAGAGCGTTGTATAAGGACCATTGCTTTTTTAGCGCCCATTTTTTTTGCTAACATTGCAGACATAATATTAGCTTCATCATCATTTGTTAGGGCAATAAAAACATCCATTTGCTCAATATGTTCTTCTGTGAGTAACTCTTGGTCGGATGCATCGCCATAAAATACAATGGTATCATGCAGTAACTCAGCAAGTTCTGTTGCGCGCTTCTGGTTGCGCTCAATAAGTTTCACGCTGTAATCTTTTTCTAGTCGCCTTGCTAGGCCGGCTCCGACGTTACCACCACCCACTATCATCAAACGTTTGTAGGGTTTTTCTAGTCTTTGCAGCTCACTCATTACAGCTCGGATATGTTGCGTTGAAGCAACAAAAAAAACCTCATCACCTGCTTCAATGATTGTTGAGCCTTGTGGGCGAATAGGCCTATCTTGGCGGAAAATAGCGACAACACGAGTATCAATATGTGGCATGTGTTCGCGCAAGCTCGATAGCGCATTACCAACGAGTGAACCGCCGTAATAAGCTTTTACAGCAACTATGCTGACTTTGCCTTCTGCAAAGTTTACAACCTGAAGCGCGCCAGGGTATTGAATTAATTTATAGATATAGTCGATAACTAATTGTTCTGGCGATATTAAATAGTCAATCGGGATTTGTTCAGGCAGAAACAGTTTGTCGGCTTCACGGATATATTCAGTCGCCCTGATACGCGCTATCTTATTTGGGGTATTAAATAGGCTATACGCAATTTGGCAAGCAATCATGTTAGTTTCATCGGAATTGGTGACCGCTACCAACATATCCGCATCTTCTGCGCCTGCATCTCGAAGCACTCTAGGGTGAGAACCATGACCATTTACCACTCGAAGATCGAATTGATCCTGTAATTGACGTAACCGATCAGCATCGGTATCAACGACGGTAATATCATTGTTCTCATCAACTAAATTTTCAGCAAGTGTTCCGCCAACTTGCCCAGCACCTAGAATAATGATCTTCATTACATCTTCCTATATCAGAGAGCTGGCTACAATTTACTACACTTTTTTGACTAAGCGTGCATAAAAGAAACCATCACCACCATGAGTACTTGGTAATACTTGTAACCCAGCATCGGTTCCATCATTTAGACTGGCATCATTATGTTTAGATAGGAAATATTGTATTTGCTTTCCATTTTCTTCGGGCATAATTGAGCAAGTCGCATAGACTAGCGTGCCGCCCGGTTTTAAATAAGGCCAGATAGCTTCAAGAATTTGAGCTTGTAGCTGCGCTAATTCATTTATGTCTGAGTCACGACGTAGCCATTTGATATCAGGATGACGCCTAATAACGCCTGTAGCAGAACAAGGAGCATCAAGTAAAATACGATCAAATCGCTGATCTTTAGCCCATGTTTCGGGGAGTGTACCGTCTCCTTGTATAACAACAGCGTGTTGCTTAAGGCGAATCAGATTTTCTTTTACTCTTTTAAGGCGATGTTCATCGATATCTACAGCAATAACATTCGCTTTAGGAGCTAGCTCCAAAATATGGGTTGTTTTTCCACCGGGTGCAGCACATAAATCTAAAATACTTTCCCCATTTTGAGGTTCTAGCAATTCAGCACAGCCTTGAGCTGAGACATCTTGTACTGTAGACCAGCCATCTTCAAAGCCCGGAAGACGAGATACTGCGGTGGGTTCATCTAACCGAATAGCATTTGGGTGTAAAGGGTGCAAATGTGCGGTTATCTCAGACTGTTCTAATAAGTTGAGATACTGTGCAGCAGTGTGATGTTGAGAATTTACTCTTAACCACATAGGTGGTCGTTGGTTATTTGCCTCAATAATAGATTGCCAATCATCTGGATAGGCTGTTTGTAGGCGTTTTAATAACCAGCTCGGATGCAAATATTGGCTAGTGTTGTTAGCTATTCTCTCTTCTAGCTGTGCTTGCTGGCGCTGAAATGAACGTAACACGCCATTAATAAGCCCTTTTAATTGGGGCTTTTTCAGTGCAACCGCTCCATCTACTGTTTCAGCTAATGCCGCATGAGGGGGAATGCGAGTATAAAGGAGCTGGTAGATACCAACCATGATTAAGTAATGTAGAATTCTTTGTTTACCCGTTAATGGTTTTTCCATTAGCTGGTTAATAAACCATTCAAGCTTAGGTAAATAACGTAGAACACCAAAGCAAATTTCTTGTAATAATGCTTTGTCTTTATCATTGATATTACGCTGTAAGTCAGGCAGTACAGTACTTAATGATTGGCCATTATCAAGGACTTGGTTAATTGCTGTTGCCGCAATACTGCGTAAATTATATGTGTTTTTCATATAGAGAAGATGAATTCATTAGTGACTGAAATAAAACAGCCTGAAGGCATCAGGCTGTTTACAAGTTCGTTATGCTAGAATTTGCTCTGGGATAAACCATTCGCGACGAGAGTTTAGGATATCTTGTGCACTCATTGCTTTCTTGCCAGGCGGTTGTAGCTGAATAATATTTAGTATGCCATTTCCTGTGGCAATGGATATACCTTTTTTATCAGCGCTAATAATTGTTCCTGGTTGCTTATCATGGGCTTCTGTGAGTACTTCAGCTTGCCAAACTTTAATGAGTTGTTCTTCAACTATGAAATAGCTCATTGGCCAAGGATTGAAAGCACGAATGCAACGCTCAATATGTACAGCATCATCTTGCCAATTAATACGAGCTTCTTCTTTCGATAATTTTTCTGCGTAATTTGCTAATGACTCGTCTTGTTTTTCAGCAATGCATTGGCCTGAAGATAGCATTTCAACAGTATGAATTAATGCTTCAGGGCCTGTTATTGCTAATTTAGCATATAACGAGGCGCTAGTATCACTAGGGGTAATTGGACAGATTGCTTTGTAAAGCATATCACCAGTATCTAAACCTGCGTCCATTTGCATAATAGTCACACCAGTTTCCGTATCACCAGCCCAAATAGAACGTTGAATAGGTGCAGCTCCTCTCCAGCGAGGTAGTAAAGAGCCGTGAACATTCAAGCAACCTAAGCGAGGGATATCGAGAACTGCTTGCGGTAAAATCAAACCGTAGGCAACAACTATCATTAGGTCAGCATTTTGGTTTTTTATCCACTGCTGGTTTTCGCTATCCTTAAGAGAAACTGGCTGAAAAACAGGTAGTTGGTGTTCTTCAGCGAGAACCTTGACAGGACTCGGTGTTAACTTTTTGCCTCTTCCAGCAGGTTTGTCATGGCGAGTGAGGACGCCAACGACTTTGTGTCTGGTATCTAAGAGAGCAGCTAAGTGTTTGGCCGCAAAATCTGGTGTACCCGCAAAAATAATTTTTAATGGCTCTGACACGTTAATTTCCCTATTTATATGTAGCGAATTAGCTATTTTTGGCTTCTTTTGCTCTTAGTCTGTCTAATTTTTCAACTTTCTGGCGGATGCGCTGACGTTTTAAAGGTGATAAGTAGTCAACAAATAGTTTACCAACAAGGTGGTCCATTTCATGTTGGATACAGATAGCTAATAAACCATCAGCCTCTAGTTCAAAAGACTCACCGTTATAGTTTAGTGCGCGAACTTTTGCTTGTTCAGCGCGAGGGACGAAACCATGTTGTTCTGGAATAGATAAGCAACCTTCTTCGATACCGGTTTCCCCAGATTTATCAAGTAATTCAGGGTTAATAAGAACCAAACGCTCATCACGGGTTTCGGACACATCAATGACGATGATTCTCTGATGGATATCGACTTGTGTTGCTGCAAGGCCAATACCTTCTTCTTCATACATGGTATCGAACATATCATCAACGATACGCTGTATAGAAGCATCAACTTTGTCTACTGGCTTAGCGATTGTGCGTAAGCGTTCGTCTGGGTAATGTAATACGTTTAAGACTGACATAAATTTTTCGAGCGGTTTCCAAAATGTGAAAGGGAATTAATGACTATTCTAGACATTTCTCCTTCATATTGACAGTATTGGTTACGATTTGTTCACTGAATAACCTATCTGTTAATGAGTCAGGATGACAATAATGAATACCCAAGAGATTTGGTTAAGGATGTCGCAGGTTAAAAGGCTATTACCTTTACATGCAGTAAGAATAATTAATGAGCTAAAACAATTAAATAAAATTAGTTATCAGGCCTTACATCATCATGGCTTGAATGAAATACAACAATTGCAATTTATGAATGTGTCCATGCACCGGCTTGAGAAAGTACAGGCATGGCTTTCAAGTAAACATCATCAAATGGTTACTTTTTGTGATCCACATTACCCTTTTTTATTAAAGCAAATCTACCGCCCCCCTCTTTTATTTTTTGTCGTGGGCAAAAGTGAATTATTGGTAACACCCCAAATTGCTATAGTCGGAAGTCGTAGAGCAAGTGAATACGGCAGAACATGGACTAACCTATTTGTAAAGAGTTTCGTGCGCCATGGTATAACTATCACAAGTGGGCTTGCATTAGGTATTGACGGTATAAGTCATAAAGCTGCTCTTGATAATCGTGGTGAGACAATTGCGGTTTTAGGTAGCGGATTAGCGAATATTTACCCGCGACAACATACTGAATTAGCTGAAAAATAAAAAATCATGGTGCTTTGGTTTCAGAATATTGGCCAGATGCACCGCCATTACCTAAGCAATTTCCCAAGAGAAACCGTATTATTAGTGGGTTAAGTAAAGCAGTTATTGTAATCGAAGCAGGAATGAAAAGTGGCTCACTGATAACTGCTAGATATGCATTAGAGCAAAATCGTGATTTATTTACATTACCTGCTCCATTGGGCAATCCTGCATTTCATGGTAACCATTGGCTATTACAGCAAGGAGCTTATCTATTAGCTGAACCTGAGGATATTTTGCGGCATATCGGTGATGGGTTAAATTGGATACAAACAGAATTACCTATAGAAGAGACACCACTTGAGTTTAATGTGGTAGAAAATAAAATTTTAGGTATGGTGGGGTACCAAGCGACACCCGTTGATGTTATTGCAGAACAAACCCAAATTCCAGTTACTCAAATTATTACCATATTAACTGAGATGGAAATTAATGGGGTAGTTAGCTCGGGGGCTGGTGGGTATACCAGATTAACTTAGTTAAAAGCAACAGTAGAGAAAAACATGTCTAAGCAACTGCCCTTCGATACAGAAAAAAATGAACATTGTCCAGAATGCGATTCTTTGCTTGTTATTCGCAATAGTTCACATGGGCCGTTTTTAGGCTGTTCAAGTTATCCACAATGCCATTATATGAGGCCGCTAAGGCCTACGGTAGAAAGTCATATTGTTAAAGTATTAGAAGGTCAACATTGTCCGAAATGTAATTATGACTTAGTGCTGAAACAAGGGCGATTTGGCATGTTTATTGGGTGTAGTAATTATCCTGAATGTGAACACATTGAGCTAATTGATAAACCGGATGAAACTAAAATTTCGTGTCCGCAATGCCAAAAAGGGAATTTATTACAGAGAAAATCACGTTTCGGTAAGACTTTTTATGCTTGCGATAATTACCCTAACTGTCAGTTTATATTAAATAATAAGCCTATTACTGGTAAATGTGAGTATTGTGAGTATCCATTACTTATGGAAAAAAGGGGGGGACAGGGAGTAAGATTATTTTGTGCCAGCAAACGCTGCGGTAAGCAACAAGAAGAACAATGAGTTAAAACTATGTCAAATATATCTACACCTGCAATTGAAAGTATCATAAGTTCATTACAGCACGAGGAGGTTATAGCCTACCCAACAGAAGCAGTATTTGGACTAGGCTGTGACCCTGATAGCGAAACGGCAGTACGTAAGTTATTAGAATTGAAGCAACGCCCTTGGGAAAAAGGATTAATCCTTATCGCTGATAGTTACGAACAATTAAAAAACTATATAGATGATGAGCAGTTAACGGAAGATCAGAAACAAGCGATGTTTGCAACATGGCCGGGGCCAGTAACATGGGTGATCCCCGCAAAAGTAACGACGCCAAAATGGTTGACTGGTCAGTTTGATACCATCGCAGTGCGAGTTACAGACCATGAATTAGTAAAAAATTTGTGTCGTCATTATGGCAAGCCTCTGGTATCTACAAGTGCTAATTTAAGTGGATTAGAGCCATGTAGAACAACGGAAGAAGTTATGGAGCAGTTTGATGGAAGTATTCCTGTCCTTGATGGAATAGTTGGTGGCCGTCAAAATCCATCTGAAATAAGAGATGCTAAAACCGGGCAGTTATATCGTAAAGGATAATATACTATGGAAATGTTTGCGGTTTTTGGTAATCCAATTCAACACAGTAAATCACCTGTTATACATAAAATGTTTGCAGAGCAAACAGGGATTGCCCTTGAATATGAAAAAATTCTAGCGCCTGTAGAGGGATTCGAACAAAGCCTAATAGGTTTTTTTTCACAAGGTGGAAAGGGCGCAAACATTACATTGCCATTTAAAGAGCGTGCTTTTCAGGTTGTTTCTGAATTAACGACAAGAGCTCAAACTTGTGGTGCAGTTAATACGGTTATGAAGCTTGATGATAATCGATTGCTGGGGGACAACACAGATGGAATGGGGCTTTTGTTAGATTTGCAACGTTTAAAGTTTATTCATCCAAATAGCCGAATATTAATGATTGGTGCTGGTGGTGCGACACGTGGAGCATTATTGCCACTTTTAGAATATGGTTGTGATATCACTTTGACGAATAGAACCTTTTCTAAGGTTGAATTATTAGTTAATGAATTTTCAGCACTAGGTAAAATGTGTGGGAAAGAGATCTCACAGATCGTATCTGCTGATTTTGATCTGGTCATCAATGCGACTTCATCTGGTGTAAGTGGAGAGGTTCCTGCAATCAATCCAAATGTGTTTAGCGATCAAGTTGCATGCTATGACATGTTTTATCAATCATCATTAACGCCCTTCCTTGAGTTTGCGACTCAACATCAAGTGACTAAAATAGCCGATGGCCTAGGTATGTTAGTAGGGCAAGCCGCGTTTTCTTTTAAACTATGGCATGGAATTCTTCCCGAAATCGCACCTGTTCTATCTACCTTATATAAGGAATTGAAAGGATGAATCAGCAGATTCAATTTCCTGATAGAGAAGCGTGGGATGAGCTATCCAAACAAGTACGTTTTCCTGTATTGATCAGCGGAATGCTTGCTGAATGTGCAATTCCTCAGTCATTGTTATTTCAACGTTATGGTAAAGAAGAAACGCCCCTGAGGTTATTTCAGCAATATCGATGGGATATAGAAGAAGAGTTTGAAGCCTTGATTGAACAAGGCCTCGATAGTGAAGATGGGCTTTACGTATTATCAGAAGCTAAATAGTTATTTTTCCATTCAACATAGTTATTCGCTGAATAACGTAAATGGCCTAACTCAGCATCAGTCAATTTTCGTATGGCTTTTGCTGGGCTCCCTGTATATAAGTAACCGGCTTCGAGCCTTTTTCCTTGTGTCACTAAACTATTAGCTCCAATAATAACATCATCCTCGACTATAGCCCCATCAATGACAATTGACCCCATTCCCACGAGAACTCTATTTCCTATGGTGCAGCCATGTAACATAACTTTATGGCCAATGGTGACATCTTCTCCAATGATTAACGGGTTCCCCTCTGGATTACTTGCCGACTTATGTGTGACATGTAGAACTGAGCCATCTTGAATATTGGTGCGCGCGCCAATAGAAATATAGTTAACATCACCACGCAAAACACTGAGAGGCCAAATACTGACATCATCAGCTACGCGAACATCCCCAATTACAACTGAAGATGGGTCAATGAAAACGCGTGCATTAATCGAAGGGTAAATACCTAAATAAGGACGTAAAAGTGTATTCATAGTGATAACCGTAAAAAGAAATAAAGGATAGCTGTTAAATAACTCGTTAGTTCATTATGAATTTATGAGCCAAGTAGGTTGCTAAAGCTAGAATTATAGTCATGAAGTCGTTCTTTTTATAATCGTTATGCAGTGAAAAAGTACAAGGTGGCTATTTTATCCGCAAACGGAGTTTTTTTTAAAAAAAAAGGTTGTGTAATTCTGAAGGCT
>NZ_JAMPRR010000042.1:0-24413 GCF_028483405.1 Providencia sp. PROV076
CTAGATTTTAATGCGGATGTTGCGATTACTTCGCCAACTATTGCGATAACAAGAAAAAGCCAGCCTTTCATGATATATCTCCCAATTTGTGTAGGGCTTATTATGCACGCTTAAAAATAATAAAAGCAGACTTGACCTGATAGTTTGGCTGTGAGCAATTATGTGCTTAGTGCATCTAACGCTTGAGTTAAGCCGCGCCGCGAAGCGGCGTCGGCTTGAACGAATTGTTAGACATTATTTGCCGACTACCTTGGTGATCTCGCCTTTCACGTAGTGAACAAATTCTTCCAACTGATCTGCGCGGGAGGCCAAGCGATCTTCTTCTTGTCCAAGATAAGCCTGTCTAGCTTCAAGTATGACGGGCTGATACTGGGCCGGCAGGCGCTCCATTGCCCAGTCGGCAGCGACATCCTTCGGCGCGATTTTGCCGGTTACTGCGCTGTACCAAATGCGGGACAACGTAAGCACTACATTTCGCTCATCGCCAGCCCAGTCGGGCGGCGAGTTCCATAGCGTTAAGGTTTCATTTAGCGCCTCAAATAGATCCTGTTCAGGAACCGGATCAAAGAGTTCCTCCGCCGCTGGACCTACCAAGGCAACGCTATGTTCTCTTGCTTTTGTCAGCAAGATAGCCAGATCAATGTCGATCGTGGCTGGCTCGAAGATACCTGCAAGAATGTCATTGCGCTGCCATTCTCCAAATTGCAGTTCGCGCTTAGCTGGATAACGCCACGGAATGATGTCGTCGTGCACAACAATGGTGACTTCTACAGCGCGGAGAATCTCGCTCTCTCCAGGGGAAGCCGAAGTTTCCAAAAGGTCGTTGATCAAAGCTCGCCGCGTTGTTTCATCAAGCCTTACGGTCACCGTAACCAGCAAATCAATATCACTGTGTGGCTTCAGGCCGCCATCCACTGCGGAGCCGTACAAATGTACGGCCAGCAACGTCGGTTCGAGATGGCGCTCGATGACGCCAACTACCTCTGATAGTTGAGTCGATACTTCGGCGATCACCGCTTCCCTCATGATGTTTAACTTTGTTTTAGCCACCAATGATGCCCTCACTTTCCATGATTTTGGTGGGAATGGATTTTCTTAGCGGCAACTTACTTTCGTTGTCTATATCCATGTTAAAGGCGAAAAAGTAAACCTCTGTCTCCTTCTCAACCCACCCAACCCACCATGCGACACCAGGATTTGACTCAGTTCCCACACCAGAAAAACCAGTTTTTGAATGCACTAGATATTCAGGTGCCGCCTCCGTTACCAAAGCCTCTTTTACTATTAGCTGGTTTTCTTTAGATGCTGACAATTTATTTAAATATAGAGACTCTAGAAACTCCACTTGATTAACTGCGGAAATTCTAAGCTGGCCTTCCAACCAGAATTTGTCAATGCCACCACTGATATTCTGGTTGCCATAGGAAAATTTTTTAAGGTATTTCTGCATTCTTACTTCGCCAACTTCTCTGGCGATTTGTTGAAATACGGGAACAGCTGAAACTTGTATTGCCCCTCTTAAGGTCAAGTCTCTTTCCCATTGCTTCATGGCTCTTGGCTTTCCGTCCCATTTGAAAACCTGATGCTCATTCTTTATGACACCAGTTTCTAGGCCGATAATTGCGTTGGGGATCTTAAATGTTGATGCTGGAAGATATTCCTTTGATGCACGAGCTAAGTCATTGGTAGCGCAGGATTTACTGCTACTTTTACAAAGCACGAAGACACCATTGACGGCTTCGGCAGAGAACTCTTTGTTCCAAGACGTATTTTCTGTAATTGAACCAGCTAATGCCGTACTCGAAAGACACGCGATAATTACATATGCGGCAAATGTTTTCATGGCACCTTCTTGGTGGCTAACGCCAGAATTAAGCCGTGCCGCGAAGCGGCGTCGGCTTGAATGAATTGTTAGACGACAAACTCGCGCCAATACTTATGCAGACCAAAAATATTTGACGAGCACAGCAGAGGCATTGCTGTCTTAATTTTATCCAGTGGCCAGTTCCACCACTCCATCTCCATGAGCAATGAGATTTCCTCATCGGAGAAGCGCTTCTTAATTTGCTTTGCGGGACTTCCTCCGATGATGGCATAAGGCACTACATCTTTTGTCACCAACGAGCGACTACCTATCACGGCACCGTCTCCAATTTTGATTCCGGGCATAATCATTGCCTCCGAGCCTATCCAGACATCATTGCCAATGGCGGTATCACCTGCTCTTTGGAAGGCATCGAGTGCGCTTGAGAAAGCAGGTTCCTCTTGCATATAGAAGAAGGGGAAGGATGATGCCCAGTCATGCCGATGCCCCTGATTGCCAGCCATGATGAAGGAAGCCCCGCTTCCTATAGAACAAAAGCTGCCAATGATCAATTTATCAACGTCATCACGATCTGGATGCAAGTATCGCGCGCATTCATCAAATGAGTGGCCGTGATAGTAGCCAGAGTAATAGCTATAACGGCCTACTTTGATGTTTGGATTTTTCACTTGCTCAGAAAGAAGCTCCCCTTTGAAAGGGCTGTCAAAGTAGTTTTTCATCAGAGTTCGTGGAACCTTTTCTTGCCGTCTAACACCTGAGTTAAGCCGCGCCGCGAAGCGGCGTCGGCTTGGACGAATTGTTAGGCCGCATATCGCGACCTGAAAGCGGCACGCAAGACCTCAACCTTTTCCGCCCCGAGTGAGGTGCATGCGAGCCTGTAGGACTCTATGTGCTTTGTAGGCCAGTCCACTGGTGGTACTTCATCGGCATAGTAAAAGTAATCCCAGATGATCGCCTCCCAGCTGTTACAACGGACTGGCCGCCCGGCGATGACGCCCTCAGCCGCCTCTGGGCACGAGCCCTGCGGAGCCTCCGCGATTTCATACGCTTCGTCTGCCCACCAAGCAGGTTCGCAGTCAAGTAACTCATCCCCGATCTCCGCTAAGAATCCATAGTCCAACTCCTCCATGACGCGCCCGCCGAGCATTTCAACTATTGCCTCGAGCTCGCCGCGCCTCTCGCCGGGAAACGTCAGATCAATATCATCGTGCTTGCGTGTTACACGCCCTAGCCGTGCATCGATCGCCCAGCCCCCACCGATCCAGAGCGGCAGATTTCGCTCATCTGCCGCAGCTAGAATTTTGTGTATCAATGTGACCTGCGTTGTGTCCATGCGGCCTAACTTTGTTTTAGGGCGACTGCCCTGCTGCGTAACATCGTTGCTGCTCCATAACATCAAACATCGACCCACGGCGTAACGCGCTTGCTGCTTGGATGCCCGAGGCATAGACTGTACAAAAAAACAGTCATAACAAGCCATGAAAACCGCCACTGCGCCGTTACCACCGCTGCGTTCGGTCAAGGTTCTGGACCAGTTGCGTGAGCGCATACGCTACTTGCATTACAGTTTACGAACCGAACAGGCTTATGTCAACTGGGTTCGTGCCTTCATCCGTTTCCACGGTGTGCGTCACCCGGCAACCTTGGGCAGCAGCGAAGTCGAGGCATTTCTGTCCTGGCTGGCGAACGAGCGCAAGGTTTCGGTCTCCACGCATCGTCAGGCATTGGCGGCCTTGCTGTTCTTCTACGGCAAGGTGCTGTGCACGGATCTGCCCTGGCTTCAGGAGATCGGAAGACCTCGGCCGTCGCGGCGCTTGCCGGTGGTGCTGACCCCGGATGAAGTGGTTCGCATCCTCGGTTTTCTGGAAGGCGAGCATCGTTTGTTCGCCCAGCTTCTGTATGGAACGGGCATGCGGATCAGTGAGGGTTTGCAACTGCGGGTCAAGGATCTGGATTTCGATCACGGCACGATCATCGTGCGGGAGGGCAAGGGCTCCAAGGATCGGGCCTTGATGTTACCCGAGAGCTTGGCACCCAGCCTGCGCGAGCAGCTGTCGCGTGCACGGGCATGGTGGCTGAAGGACCAGGCCGAGGGCCGCAGCGGCGTTGCGCTTCCCGACGCCCTTGAGCGGAAGTATCCGCGCGCCGGGCATTCCTGGCCGTGGTTCTGGGTTTTTGCGCAGCACACGCATTCGACCGATCCACGGAGCGGTGTCGTGCGTCGCCATCACATGTATGACCAGACCTTTCAGCGCGCCTTCAAACGTGCCGTAGAACAAGCAGGCATCACGAAGCCCGCCACACCGCACACCCTCCGCCACTCGTTCGCGACGGCCTTGCTCCGCAGCGGTTACGACATTCGAACCGTGCAGGATCTGCTCGGCCATTCCGACGTCTCTACGACGATGATTTACACGCATGTGCTGAAAGTTGGCGGTGCCGGAGTGCGCTCACCGCTTGATGCGCTGCCGCCCCTCACTAGTGAGAGGTAGGGCAGCGCAAGTCAATCCTGGCGGATTCACTACCCCTGCGCGAAGGCCATCGGTGCCGCATCGAACGGCCGGTTGCGGAAAGTCCTCCCTGCGTCCGCTGATGGCCGGCAGCAGCCCGTCGTTGCCTGATGGATCCAACCCCTCCGCTGCTATAGTGCAGTCGGCTTCTGACGTTCAGTGCAGCCGTCTTCTGAAAACGACACCATGTGCAAACGATGTCAGAATAGAGTTAAATTTCCTATTGATTGACATATTCCGTCAAAGGTAATAGATTTCATCCTGACACTTTTGCCTTTGGAGGCATCTTGCAAGGTCAACGCATCGGCTATGTCCGCGTCAGCAGCTTCGACCAGAACCCGGAACGGCAATTGGAGGGTGTTCAGGTGGCGCGGGTGTTCACCGACAAGGCTTCTGGCAAGGACACCCAGCGTCCCGAGCTGGAAAGGCTGCTGGCCTTCGTCCGCGAGGGCGACACCGTGGTGGTGCATAGCATGGACAGGCTGGCACGCAACCTTGATGACCTGCGCCGCATCGTCCAAGGGCTGACACAACGGGGCGTGCGCATGGAGTTCGTCAAAGAAGGGCTGAAGTTCACCGGCGAGGACTCACCGATGGCCAATCTGATGCTGTCGGTCATGGGAGCCTTCGCTGAGTTCGAGCGCGCCCTGATCCGCGAACGTCAGCGCGAGGGAATCGTGCTGGCCAAGCAGCGCGGTGCCTACCGGGGACGAAAGAAATCGCTGAACAGCGAACAAATTGCCGAGTTGAAACGGCGAGTTGCGGCAGGCGACCAAAAAACCTTGGTGGCCCGTGACTTCGGCATCAGCCGCGAAACCTTGTACCAGTACCTGCGGGAAGACTGACCATGCCACGCCGCTCAATCCTGTCCGCCACCGAGCGCGAAAGCCTGCTGGCACTGCCAGATGCCAAAGACGAACTGATACGGCACTACACGTTCAACGAAACCGACCTGTCGGTGATCCGTCAGCGTCGCGGCGCCGCGAATCGATTGGGCTTCGCTGTGCAGCTTTGCTACTTGCGATTCCCTGGCACCTTTTTGGGCGTCGATGAGCCTCCGTTTCCGCCCCTGTTGCGCATGGTGGCCGCGCAACTCAAGATGCCAGTGGAAAGTTGGAGCGAGTACGGCCAGCGCGAACAGACACGGCGGGAGCACTTGGTCGAGCTGCAAACGGTTTTTGGGTTCAAGCCCTTCACCATGAGCCACTATCGGCAAGCCGTGCATACATTGACCGAGCTGGCCTTGCAGACCGACAAAGGCATCGTGCTGGCGAGCGCACTTGTCGAGAATCTGCGGCGGCAGAGCATTATCCTGCCCGCCATGAATGCCATCGAGCGCGCAAGCGCCGAGGCCATCACCCGTGCCAACCGACGCATTTACGCGGCGCTGACCGATTCTTTGTTATCACCCCACCGTCAGCGCCTGGACGAACTTCTCAAGCGCAAGGACGGCAGTAAAGTGACGTGGCTGGCATGGCTGCGCCAGTCGCCTGCCAAACCGAACTCTCGCCACATGCTCGAACATATTGAGCGCCTGAAATCCTGGCAAGCACTTGATCTGCCCGCAGGCATCGAGCGGCAGGTTCACCAGAACCGCCTGCTCAAAATCGCTCGTGAAGGTGGCCAGATGACGCCTGCTGATCTGGCAAAGTTCGAGGTGCAACGACGCTATGCCACGCTGGTAGCGCTGGCCATCGAAGGCATGGCCACCGTCACCGATGAAATCATCGACCTTCACGATCGCATCATCGGCAAGCTGTTCAACGCGGCCAAGAACAAGCATCAGCAGCAGTTCCAGGCTTCCGGCAAGGCGATCAACGACAAGGTGCGGATGTATGGGCGCATCGGTCAAGCGTTGATTGAGGCCAAGCAAAGCGGCAGCGATCCGTTCGCCGCCATCGAGGCCGTTATGCCCTGGGACACCTTCGCCGCCAGCGTCACCGAAGCGCAAACATTGGCGCGGCCTGCCGACTTTGATTTCCTGCACCACATCGGTGAAAGCTATGCCACGCTACGCCGCTACGCGCCGCAGTTCCTGGGCGTGCTCAAATTGCGGGCTGCAAATTTATCAAGAGTAAACTATTAAAAATCCATTAAAATCAATACTTTCACTTTGAGAACATGTATTTAAAGTAAATAACAATTAAAGCCTGTATCTTAGTTATCACTTGAGATACAGGCTTTTTATTTATTCGTTCATATAATTAAACAGTTTGCCTAAAAAATCATCGCTAATGGTTAATTGATACTGTTTTTCAACGAGATTTCGAAGTTCCATAACGAGAAGCAAAGAGTTCTTATAGGCTTCATATAGTTCTAATTCATTTAATCGGGCAGTAGTCTTTTTAAACTTTTCATAGTTTTCAGGACTAATTTCTTTTTCAAGATTCTTTGTCATATTAAACCAATTATCGGCATTTTCTTCCGCAATTCGAATGAGTTGTAGTATATTTTTTTGTAATTGAGATAAAAGTTCCAGTGAACGTGCATTTTCCCCTCTTTTAAGAACATTAATCCCCATTAACCATAGGTTGGAAAAATTATTCAATAAAAAATTTACGTTTTCTTCTGTAAGTCTATTTGGTCCCGGACCTTCCAACTCTGATAAATACAATTCTAGTTGTCCTGTTTCATCATAAATAAACATTGCTTTTGTGTCAGGAATGTAGCCTGATTCTTTGAATGAAGGAATAATATTCATTTCGTTTTCGGAAAGGAAATGAAATTCACCACGTATTAGATTTTCAAAAATTACTACTTCCGTACCGTACTCATTTTGATAGAGTAAAGTGTAGGAAGCGACTTCATTTAGCCATTTTGCTGAATCAAAGGTGGAAATTGTATCATCTTTTAGAAAAACGTAATATTCTATATCAGAGTATTGATCTCCCTCTCCTTTTGTAAAAGAGCCATACATCATACAAGCAGATATTCGTTCATCTGACTGGACAAGTTCCTTAACCCTTGCCATTAGTTCCTTTTGTTTTAACAATTCGATTCCTTCTTTCTTTATTTTGATTCAGGGAGAAATAAAAAATCCTCCCAAATAATGTTGGAAGGATTAGTCATGTCACTTTTTAAGACACTCAAATAAAACTATTTAGCCTTTTTAGCTATTCAGTCTTACATTTATTTAGTATATGGAAAAATGGGCAGACTAATCCTAAGTTTTTAAACTGAAATATACTATTTCATTTGTTAAAAATTAGATTAGTTCTTCATTGTCCACCCATCTCTCCTTTCGATTAATAGTATATTAATTTTAACACTTCAAAGTTCAAAGCACAAGTTGGTGAAACTCATAGATTAACTATTCTCTAATGTACAAATCTCCGTATAATTTTTGGATCTGGTTCCTTAATCTTATATTTTCCTCTTCTAATTCCTTTACTCTTGTTTTTAAGGTTTTAATAAGGACTTCTTCAGAACGGGAGCTTTTCTTGGGTTTTGATATTACATTTTCTGTTTTTTGCTGTTTTCGGAGAGATTCAATCCTTTGCCTAATATCATGTTCCTTATAAAGCCATGATTTAGAAACATTAGCTTCCTTTGCAACTGTGTTAAAATTAATAGTCTTACCTTCAAGCGATAGTTTAGAGATAACCTTGTCTACATTTTCTCTAGTCCGCCTGGACTTTTGCTTTGCCAAACGCACAATTTCCTCTGTATTTCGTACCTGTTTAACCATCTAACTAATCCCCTTCAGGCTGCCAATTATTTGCTCTAGTCGCTCTTTAACACGGTTATTAGTCTCTATTTGCCTTTGCCATTGCTTTTCCTTAGCGACTGCCAATAACTCCTCAGTACGATTTAACTGTTCCTCATGCTGCGATAAAAACTGCTTACTTGTACAAAAATGAGTACAATCTAAACAAGCATTGGCGTGTGGACAAGAACCTGCTATTACTGGTAATCGGCAATAACCATTTGGAAGAACTTGTGCATTAATATTTTTCTTGAACCATTGAAGATCAACATCATCGACTTCATTGTCATTATCTAACTCAATTATATCTCCATTATTAGTTACCAGTTTTTCTTTGAATTTTGTAAATTCAGCTTTAAGGGTTTCATCAAAAATATGAGCATATCTGCTTGTCATTTCAGGACTTTCATGACCCAAAAACTTTTGTACAATATGCTGCGGTACTCCGTTATTAATCATTCTTGTTCCTACTGTATGGCGAAAGGCATGGGCATGGAATCTATAAATCTCGCCTGATTTATCGACTATTTTTTGCTCATAAGCTAATTTGTTTAACTCGTCTCTAAATGTTTCTTGTTTTAATGGCGATCCATCTTTTCTTGGAAAGAGGTATTCACTATCTGGAAACTCCCATGAAACTTTATCTTCCCGAACTTTAATCAATAAAGCTACCTCTTTTGATATTGGAACTATATGCTCCTTTTTCATTTTCCATTGATAATACTTTAAAAAGTAATCTCCATCTTTGTCCTCTAATAGACAACCTTTTTTCAAGGTGCACAATTCGCTTATCCTCATCCCACATTCTTGGACTATCATAGTCATCGTAGCTATATATTCGGGTAATTTATCAAGATGACTGTTCAATTGCTCCAGAACGTATTCATCTATAAAACGAGGTTTTGCTCTCGGTATTTTGGGATAGTCTTCTGGATAGATTAACACCTTGGAAGGAATATCATTCCATTCTAGCCTTAGAAGGGTACTAAATAGTCCTTCCAATATAGAGATCCTCCCAGTTATTGTGCTAGGCTTTATCCCCATCATATTTAATTCGCTTAAATATGCTTCAATTTCCATTCTCGTTAATTGGTTTATTCTCTGAACGTGTTTAAAATTCATGTCCAAGAAATTAAAGAACTCTTTAAGTTTTTGGGCGATATCACATACATAGGAAAAGCTATCCGTATTTAATCTCAATTTACAATATCTTTTTACGAGTTGTTTAAAATACGTATTGCGAACCCCTTTAAAGTTAATTACATATTCATATTGTGTCGGATTAACCTTATCATCTGGCAAAGGTAACTTACGTCTATCCCAAATGTCTTTATCCCACTCCTCCCCATCAAAATAAAAGTCCTCATAAAACTCCATAAATTGTTTTAAATTAGTAACATAGTAAGAATTAGCTTCTACAGCTATTTTTTCTTGATTAGCAGTAATCTTATAATTAGTAGTGGTAATTCTAACACCCTGTTCTGTCAAATATGTCCTATATTCCGTCATTGCTTTTTTAATAGGAACTTCAGTAATTGAAGTAATGTTAGGATACTTTAAATCTAAAAAATCTAACATTCTATTAATTACAGTTCCTTTTCTAATCCATACAGTTTTTGCATTCCATATTCCATTATTTAAATGGTAAAAATAAAAATATTTCAATTCTGTTCTTAACCACAGATTTTTAACACGTTCAAAACGAACCCACCGATTTCTTAAAGTAGGGTTCTTACTTAATTCTATGGCAGAAGGATGCGGACATTTCCTTATATCCCAACTATTATTAGCCCAAAATCCCTGCAATTCTTCATTCATTGCAGCTATTTTCTTACTGATCTCACTCTGACTGATAATTTTCCTTTTACTAGAATCATTCATTTCTTATGTTCCTTTCTCTCAAGATATTTATTAAACTCATTTTTCATATCTTGATCTGAAAGATGAACATAGGTATTTAACGTTGTTTGAACATGTGCATGGCCCAACCTCTTTTGAACGTGTGCAACATCCCATCCATCCCTAATTAGCTGCGTTGCATGAGTGTGGCGTAGCATATGCGGCGTAAACTCTATTCTAGTTCTTTTAACTATTCTTCTAACTAGATCAAGAACACTTTGGTACTTTAGTGGTTTTCCAAAATAGCCTTCTTTTAAAGAAATAAAAACATAATCATGCTCCAAGTCCTCACCATACTCATATACCAAATAATCTGTATAAAGTGCCATAAGTTCTTTACTCACATGTATTGTTCTTTCCTTCCTTAATTTAATATAGGCCTCATTAACATTAACGTCTCTGGGTGTTAAATGGATTTGATTGTCCCAAGTGGCAATATCCTCAAGCCTTAGCGATAACACTTCACCGATTCTTAAACCACCCTCATACATAAGCATTAAAATTAATTTATCCCTCTTCGTATGACAAGCATCAATAATTTGCTTAACTTCCTCTGATGTTAGTGTTCTTATCTGCTTCTTTTTAACCCTTAACTTTAAGATATTCTTTTGATATTTACCCTTATTAATATGATGTAAAAACCCCTTAAAATTTCTCCCCTTTGCTTGTTTAAATACATCAATTGACTTAAATTCTCCTAATCTACTTAAATATTCCAGATAACTCATAACAGCATTTAAAATTGTATTCACTGTCGTTTCTTCTCTTATGGCTTCTTTTGACTAGAGATCAATTACATTTGCTGCTGTTGGGTATCTCAACCAACCTACAAAATCTGCTAATTTCTCAAAGTTAATATCATTAAGGGTAATCCCCCTCTGTTCCATAAACTCATATAGCAACTTTAAATGATAGCAGTATGCTTTAATGGTATTTGGTGACTTACCAGTATTATCTAGATATTTTATAAACCTCATTACTGGTTCTATTACCTGATATTCTTCATCTAGCAATAAATACAATGGATATGGCTTATTCTCCACTTTTATCCTTTGAACCTTCACATCCTCCCACCTCTCTTTAACCACTTTAACTACTATAAATTATAGACCTTGTTAATTTTTATTTAAAGTAAAAACCTCCCTAATATCCCCCTCCTAAACTACTTTAACTACTATTATTCATTATACTATGGATAAGCGCCCGCCGCCAAGGGTGTGCTCGATGCCATCGACATGCTGCGCGGCATGAACAGCGACAGCGCGCGCAAGGGGCCCGCCGATGCGCCAACCGCATTCATCAAGCCGCGCTGGGCAAAGCTGGTTCTGACCGACGACGGCATCGACCGGCGTTACTACGAGTTATGCGCCCTGTCGGAGCTGAAGAACGCGCTGCGCTCCGGTGATGTCTGGGTGCAGGGTTCTCGCCAGTTCAAGGACTTCGACGAATACCTGGTGCCGGTCGAGAAGTTCGCCACTTTGAAGCTGGCCAGCGAATTGCCGCTGGCAGTGGCCACCGACTGCGACCAATACCTGCATGACCGGTTGGAATTGTTGGAGGCGCAACTCGCCACAGTCAACCGCATGGCTGCGGCCAACGACTTACCGGATGCCATCATCACCACCGCGTCAGGCCTGAAGATCACGCCGCTGGACGCGGCAGTACCAGACGCCGCGCAAGCCATGATCGACCAGACAGCTATGCTGCTGCCGCACCTCAAAATCACCGAGTTGCTGATGGAGGTCGATGAATGGACGGGCTTCACCCGCCACTTCACACACCTGAAGACCAGCGACACGGCCAAGGACAAAACCTTGCTGTTGACGACGATCCTGGCCGACGCGATCAACCTGGGTCTGACCAAAATGGCCGAGTCCTGCCCTGGCACCACCTACGCCAAGCTGTCTTGGCTGCAAGCCTGGCACATCCGCGATGAAACCTATTCGACGGCGCTGGCCGAGCTGGTGAATGCGCAGTTTCGGCAACCCTTCGCCGGCAACTGGGGTGACGGCACCACGTCATCGTCGGACGGCCAGAACTTCAGAACCGGCAGCAAAGCAGAAAGCACTGGTCATATCAACCCGAAGTATGGAAGCAGTCCAGGACGGACTTTCTACACCCATATCTCCGACCAGTACGCGCCCTTCAGTGCCAAGGTGGTCAACGTGGGCATTCGTGATTCAACTTACGTGCTTGATGGCCTGCTGTACCACGAGTCGGACTTGCGCATCGAGGAACACTACACCGACACGGCAGGCTTCACCGATCACGTGTTTGGCTTGATGCATTTGCTGGGATTTCGCTTCGCGCCGCGTATCCGTGACTTGGGCGAAACCAAGCTATTCATCCCCAAGGGCGATGCCGCCTATGACGCGCTCAAGCCGATGATTAGCAGCGACAGGCTGAACATCAAGCAAATACGCGCCCATTGGGATGAAATTCTGCGGCTGGCCACCTCCATCAAGCAAGGCACGGTAACGGCTTCGCTGATGCTGCGCAAACTCGGCAGCTACCCGCGCCAGAACGGCTTGGCCGTGGCGTTGCGCGAGCTGGGGCGCATCGAGCGCACGCTGTTCATTTTGGATTGGCTGCAAAGCGTGGAGCTGCGCCGCCGCGTCCATGCGGGGCTGAATAAGGGCGAGGCGCGCAACGCGCTGGCCAGGGCGGTCTTCTTCTACCGATTGGGTGAAATCCGCGACCGCAGTTTTGAGCAGCAGCGCTACCGGGCCAGCGGCCTCAATCTGGTGACGGCGGCCATCGTGTTGTGGAACACGGTATATCTGGAGCGTGCCACCAGTGCTTTGCGTGGCAACGGCACGGCGCTGGACGACACATTGTTGCAATATCTGTCGCCGCTGGGGTGGGAGCACATCAACCTGACCGGCGATTACCTATGGCGCAGCAGCGCCAAGGTCGGTGCGGGGAAGTTTAGGCCATTGCGACCGCTGCCACCGGCTTAGCGTGCTTTATTTTCCGTTTTCTGAGACGACCCCTATCCCGTTGAGCTGGCCGGGCGGGTATTTACCTTAAAGAAACAGATGCTGGACAATATTCAGGAACACAAAATCGCTCATAAGGTGTTCGCCATGAACAAGCCTCTGCTTATTTTTCATGCGACTGAAGATGATACTGTGTTAATTGAGCAGGCCGAAAAAATATTCAAAGCAGCAAAGCATCCCAAGAGTTTCATTTCGTTGGGTAAGGCGGATCACCTTCTGACTCATACTCAGGATGCTGAATACGTTGCCGATATCATTATATCGTGGAGCGAATGTTACCTATAAACAGAGTAAATGCGTTCAAACTCGTAGCGCAGAGGGCGATTTTCTGCAGAGATCGGACGCTGTTTATGCTGGACTGATTTTGCGATAAAGGCTTAGGCCGATGCATACAGGTGGGGCTGAATAAGGGTGAGGCCCTTGGGCGAGCATCCTTCATGCACCGGCTGAATGAAATCAGGGATCTGGGGGTGAGAGGATCAGCGTTACCACGCCACCGGCGCTGACACTACATACGGCGGCGATAACACTCTGGAATACGGTTTATATAGAAAGAACCATTGAGCCGCTTAAGCAAAAAGGAGTCCCTGTTAATGAACTGCTGGTCTCTCATCCTTCTCCACTGCTGTACAAAATATAGTCTTAGCGTGGGATAATTTCCGTTTTCCAAGCGGACCCCATTTTGTTTACCCCGACATGGTGGGGAGTCAAGCCAGCACGATCTAAGCGGTATTTTACAAAATCCGGCAATTCCTCGGATGGGGGGCAAGTTTCACGCTTGCGGCCGTTTAAAACTTCACGCCGAACCGCTGCAATAGTCCCTGTGATTGTGACTTCCTGCCCTTCTGAAAAATACACGCTTTTTTTAACCTCACCCGGCACGCCAACGGCTTGTGCTGTGCGCGACAAGATGTAGGTATCATTGCCGGTGCCCGGTTGAATGGAAAACGAGTATGGGAGTTTTGCCTTGCACTGTTCCTGAATGAAATAATCCAGATGCTGATGTATCCGGTATAAGTCGTAGGACGAAATCCTTAAGCGAAGCGTACTTTCGAAATAATTCATGCTTTTTCTCACCAAAGGCCTTAGGCTGTATTACCTAAGGTTTGCTTATGGTAATGGGTAGGCGTCAGGTGACGAAATTGGGACTGAAAAAGAAAGAGGCAGATTCAGAAGGTTACGAAGTAAGTATTGCCATATTCATTCTGTTGCTGATGTGAGCATCCTACCAAGCTCAAACAATGCAGCACGGCGATGACATGTTACTTTGTCAAAGACCGTGCCATTCCGGTACCAAAATTTTCCATCGGTCTTTACTTGAGAGAATAATGGTGACATGTCGTAGACAGTATCTGGAATTATCATGCCTTCATTGGCGAGGACACCAGCAGTAATTGAATGGTTTCCACCGAATACAAAAGCTATATTCCAGGGAAGCCAAATCATTACTCGGTGGTTCATTTCATCCTGCTCCCAAGGGTTTCCCGCATGGAACCCTATGGAAGATAATGCGGATACATAACGATTGTAGTTCCAAGGACAAGGTAATATTAATGATGTAGATAGATCAGCAACATAGCTCGTTTCGTGGGTTAAACATGACTGTAGAGCATCATAATCAAGTACATCAAAAATATCTGAGAAAAAGAATTTATATGGGTTAACAAAGTCATCAGAGCGTGCATCCGTACCTTCTTCAGCTACCGCTATCAGTAAGTCACTTTGAATGTTTCTTCCGATGGCATTGATTAGCAACGGTATTGACCTCCCTCCGATTGACTGCCCCACAGCAATAATTCTGTTGAATTTCTCATAATTCATTTCTTGGATTTTACGCTGTTCATCCAAAATATGGTTCTTGATAATATGATTTTTCAGCTTACTTAAAAACATGATGATTATCTCGAATTATTGATTATTTGATTTCTGCTGTTCCAAGCAAAATACCTCACACAAGCAGCACTTCGATGGTTTCGCCATGATAAGTACCTATGACCTCAGTTGCCAGGCGGTCACTGTTACGCTGGATATCGCGCGGTGCATAGTTTTGAAGTGGCTTAATATCCAGACGCTGATCTTGAATGACAATATAGGGCATCAAAGCGGTTACGGTTTTCAATGCGGCAGTCGCTGCACCATCTTCATTACGAAATACGATGTTTGCCACAGGCTGTATTTTGGCTGGCCGACGCAGGCGCAACTTTTCCTGAGGGGTATTTGCAATTTTCTGGGCAAGATTACCGACAGGTAAGCTCACGGCACTATTGTCAATGACATCCGTTTGCATAGATGCCAGCAATTTAGTTTTGTCTGGGATCCGCAGTAGCGATTTGCGTTGCCATGAGAAGCGGACAGATTGAAGGTCGGCATTATGCCAGGCACGGATTTGGCGGTACAGATGTAGAGTCATAACACCAGGACACGCATTATGTAGTGCAGAAAAGCGCGCATTCTGATTACCGAACTCACTGATGATGTGGTCCTGTATAGACTGCTTACTAAAGTTAATGGCCGTGATCAGCGCCATGACTTCAGCTGAGAATTCTGGGTTGTCATCCGCGTACCAAAGTACACCGGCAGTTCGACGCGTCGATTTCTGAGAAAGCCCATCCTTAATATGCAGATCGGTGTAAGCTTTTTGGGCCTGCTCGATGGCTTGAGCGCCATACATTAGAATCGGTTCAATACGGGCAACCGGCAGGTTTTCTTCACCATCGGCCACTGGCGGTATAACGCAAACGCGTGCATATAGCGGAGACTTCTCCGCCAGCACTCGATTGAGCAACGCCAAGTCATCTTCCAGGCGATGGAAGGTTTGTGCGATGTTCATAATAATAAATCCCCGAGAAAGGGTAACGTGCTAACCCCCCACCGTGGTGGGGGCTGTATATATATCCATACTTTATACAATTATCAGGCGGGAATGCAAGAATTCGTTATTTCACATGAAGCCGGGGTTTGAGATTAACCGAGGAACGTAGTGTGTTCGGAAACTAGAACTTTGGCGTGATCAACTATCCATGTATGTGCTTCTTTAACTGTGCCTGGGGCATTCTGGGCTGCATAAGAGCTGGCAAAATTCGGAATGGACTTTCAATCTGGCCGCTAATGTCATTAAACTTGCTACCTGTTCCACGGTGAGGGGTCTGTTGAGAACTATAGCCTGTGCTTTTGCTTGAAGCTTGCTCCGCAGAAACCTAAAAACCAATGCCAGAAGTAGCGTGAACATAATGAATGGAATGCCTTCCGCCAGTGTGTTTTGCGGATTAAGCAGGATAAGGCCGAGCACTCCACTCAGGAGGAAGAAACCAATACTCATCCACTTTAAGACAGGCGTTCCATGTCGATATACAATGAGTTTAATAATCTGGGTATCTGGTAAATCCTTCCCCATCGGTAATGAATATGCTGTTTGTATCGCTTTAGCTAACCCGTCATCGAATTGGCCGAGCGTCAGAGGTTTGTCTTTGTCTTTAACCCAGGCGTCGAACTCTGGTTTCACATCACTCTCTTCTATCAGATCGATATAGAACTGTGTTAGCGGCCATTCTATCTGTTGGTCATAATAGGCTTGTGGTCCACCCGCGTCATCCAGAGCGCGAATTTTAATTGCATACTTAGAGATACCAAACAGCACTACCGCAACAAACAAGATTGCGGAAGCCAGAATCAGTCTGTCTATATCCATGCCGGTAAAGAGCGAGTAAATAAACAGGGCGACACTTACCACTTGCAGCACCGCTGTACCAATAACAAAAAACCAAGCACTCTTGCCCAGAAAGGAAATGCATGCGTCAATATTTAACTTCATCAGATAATTAGCCCGCTTAATAATAGATATTAATAATACCTAAACCACGATCAGCTGCATCAGGAAATGACAGCAAACCGATCTGCTTTTTCCTATGCATGAGAAATTTACCCTGTTGAAATACGCCATGCCATAACCGATATCAGTTCCAACATTACAAATCTAGACCAACATACAATATGATTTAATTAACCCACCGCTGCCACACTGAAGACCTTCTTTACCTACTTTATCGCTGAATTTACCGAATCCCCCGCCTCTTATTTTTTCTCTTTTTTTCTCTCTTTTATCTCTTCTTTTCTCGCGTCGGTCATTCAGGAAGAACTTGCCGATTCCAAATAATGACACCGAACCCAAGCGGGCTTTCATATTATCGCGGAACAATGAGGATAGAGCTCGGGCTGGGTTTTGCCCCAAGCGGAGCGCCGGGGCATGGGGTTATACCCTTTATTGTATGTTGGTCTAGATATTAGGTTATTAAACCTTCTTAATATGACTTTAATTAAAACTGCATTATCATTACTTAAAAATGACAACCTCATCAGGAATAGCAAATGGAACTATTAAAATCAGAAATACCATTCACAATTCATGATAGTGAAATTAGTCAGGGGCCATTTCCAGCAAATGGTTTCCTACCATTATTTGAAACTGATTTTGGCAACGGCGATTACTATGGTTTGTACTGGCCTATCGGTCTTGAAAATGAACGCCCTATAGTTTGCGAACTATTTCACGATGAATGGCGTCTCGCCCCCGTTTTTTCAAATGCGTTAATATTGGCGGAGTGCCTGGAAATGGATAATGACTGTCAGGATGATGATTCAGTGATTGACGATCCCCTGCTTGGGGTTGTGTGCCCATTTCATCGAAAAGTCCAAAGTTTGCTTGTAGCCCTTTGATATCAAGGACTACAGCCGATATATAGTTTAATAATATTAATAGACTATGCCGCTAAGCTTAACGACTCTTCTGAAATAAGAGGATCTAAATTCTCCAGTAATCTTTCCAGTACAATATTATCTTTTTTAAGGCCAAAGGTGTAATTACCGGCCAGCTGTATATGCTGCCATGCGACAGGTGATAACTCAGCTATCATATTCACCGCTTCTTGATTATTTTCACGCGCAAATTTTTCAATCAAACTGGATAATAATGCAGAATTATAATAAATAATGCAGTTAGCAATGATACGAGCACAATCATTCCATTGTTCTATCTGGTAATCATCGCCACCTCTGAATTGATTACCATTAATTGACGCAATTGCACGCCGTAATTGATGGTAAGCCTCACCCCGATTAAGTGCTTGTTGGACAAACTGCCTGAGCATTTTGTCATCAACATAATCGAGAACGTATAAACACTTAATTATTCGGTCATATTCACGAAGAGCCGCTAAGGTGCGATTGTTTTTCTTACTGTTAGAAAGCTTAGTAATCACCGTGCTTTGTGTCGTCGTTTTACGGCTTAATGAACAAATTATCCATTGAATATTTTCCCACTCTTCTTGAATGAGTGATAAGTTGAGCGATTTTTTAAGTTTCAGGGAAAGGATTTCATCATACTCGATCTCAAACAATTCATTAAAAACGTGTTTAAATTTTGCATATCGCGGGGCAAACTGATACCCAAAGAGATCAAGGATAGCAAAGTTTACATTGTTAACGCCATGCGTGTCTGTTGCTAATGTTTTGGGCTGAATATGGCTGGTATTATTATAGAGTAAATCGAATGCGTGGTGAGCCTCATATTCATTGGCTGAAATCACTTTCGTATTTATTGGTACATGATTTGAAACTAATGTGAGTGCTGATACGCCTTTCCCTTTTCGGAAATATTTAGCAGAAAAACGGGCTTTAAATGTATTGATTCGGCAACCATGTTTTTGGCCATCAATACTACCAAATGGGGCACTTTCGTTAATCGTATAATATTTGAAAATGGGGAGTTTTGCTAAAGCATCAGCTATCATATCATTAGCTTCACTCGTTGTTTCAGGCCTAATATACCCATCATTGACGGCTCTAAGCACACCGATGGCTCTATCTGATATTGATGACATATGATGAACACCATAGTTTGAGCCATTTCCAAATATGCAAGCAAGTAAATCGCCCTCTTTGGCCTTAGTGTTTTTCTTTTTTGAGGCGATATTTTTGAATGCATCTAAGTAACCCGTTTTTTGATGAACATAGTCCATAATTTCAATGATCCCCATATGTTGGAGCTGGTTATATATGGGATTATCAATATCATCTTTCCAGCGTTTATTCGCCAGTTTCCATGTTAACTGATTTGAACGCGGTTGAAGTGTCACGAAATCATTGGCTCCATCATGGATATTACGACCAATACGCTCTATTTGATCGCTCAATTTTTGCGTTAATTCCGAAAGCGTTTGTTCTATTGGCGTATTGAGCCGAGTTAACCCTGTTTTTTGAATGATGACATGGCTTTTTTTCCACTCGGCGGCTGAAATCAAATCATCGGCTAAACGCTTGTTATTGGCGCTTTCATTGATATAAATATGGTTACTCTCAATCATCCTAGCTACTTTTTGGTATAAATAGTATTCAAATCGTTGAGTATTAACCTGTTCATCTATCAAGATAAAAGGTTTATCGTTTTTTAACAGTAATCGCTGATCGACGGTAGAAATGTGCTTATCTTTTTGAAGTTCTAATTTTGCTGTTAATAATTGGGAAGACAGCAGGTGTAATCCTGGTTCGCATTCGATATCAATAGCGAGAAAAAGTGATCTCATCGTATTCGCAATTTTTCTGTATTGTGTATCAATGTATAGCCACTCATAATGGGTTTTATCAAAATTATTCTTATTAAGATGTTGACTTATTAACTGAATTTCATCTTTAGAGATCATTGTAAATGCATTTTGGCGAATATCACCAAATTGCGTATTGTCACTGACGGTTTCATCAACAAAGAGGTGTAAAATATTACCCGCATGCATTAACTTTTCACGAATAATTTCCAGTTCTTCTGCAATGCGTAACTTAGCTGAAGCACTCGCAGCTTCCCTTTGCTTTCTCGTCACATACAAAAAAGCTGTTACCAATTTATCATTAGTTTCTTGATAGCGAAAAAATAGATAACAAACCAGATATAACATGCCTTGCCATTCGGGAAATCGACGAATTTTATAAATCGATTGATGTTGAATAATCGATGCATAATAGCTTAAGTTACCTAATGATAATCTCAATTCACCAACAAGACGTTTTACGTCGGGATACACACTTTTTATGGTGTTATGCGTTTCAATTTCACTTGCGAGCTCTGTAGGTGTAAAATCTTTAGCTGCGCCTTGTTGACCAGATAGACTATTTAATACTCCTTTTGTATGCAGTATCTTCTTTAATTTTTTATGTATTATTGGTGGCACGCTATTTGACAGGATCAACTCGGTTCGATGCCTCTCATTAGCTAAAATCGTGGTGACCATATTTTGCAAAGTGGAATAACCCACTAATCCAATTCTGTTTTGACCTAAAAAAGCGAGGCATTCATCAAAAATATATTTGGGATATGTGCAGATTGTTGCGACATCATTTAAGCGCTCTATCAAAGCTTGTTTATCTCGCTTTAATAGCCGCGAAAAACCGAGTATTTCATACATTTTCGCTATCAATGTTGCACGAGTACTTTTAGCAATAAAGGGGTATTTCGGTTTTCTATTTGGAAAATGAGTCGCATAAATGTAGTCAACATCGTGTTTAACCTCTCGTAGCTTAAATTGAGCAACAACAGGCTTAGCGCGAAAATAACCGATCAGAAGAATTAAATATATTTTCGTTTCAATTTTTCCCATTTTAGCGAGGATTTTTTTGATACTCGGATCTAATGAAAAATATTCTTCACGCTCAATTTGATTAAATATTGGACGAGAATAGAGCTCATGAATTTCCTGTTCAGTCAAAATTTGAATACGGCCTGATTTAATCTCTTTCATTGTGGTTATGTTCTATCCTCTATCCTCTAAAAATAAACAACATCATATAATGAATGCGCGCGTAATCGATACAGAAGTGCAATTTAAGTCTACCTTAACTACACTAGGTAAACTCTAGTGTAATAAGTATAAAAAATAGATGTATAATGCACTACTATAACAACACCAATGTATAGTGCACCGATGAAGACAAATATACGAATTTATGGATATCTACGTGCTTCTACGCATGAACAGGATGTGTCAAGAGCAAAAAATGAACTGTTGAAATTTGCTGAAGGAATGGGGCTACAAATTGCCTGCTGGTTTGAAGAAAATGAGTCAGGCGCTCAGCTTCACAGACCTGAACTCTTTCGCTTACTCAATGTGGCCATGCCCGGTGATATTATTTTAGTTGAACAGGTAGATAGAATTAGCCGCTTGAATGCCGATGACTGGGAAAAATTAAAATATCTCATTGGACACAAAGGGTTAAAGGTCGTTTCTTTAGACCTCCCAACCAGTTACCAGTTTATGAGTCGCACCGATGAATTTACAGAACGAATGCTTGCTGCCCTTAACAGTATGATGTTAGACATGCTGGCAGCGGTTGCAAGAAAGGATTACGAAGATAGACGGCGTCGTCAAGCGCAAGGAGTGCAAAAAGCCAAACAAGAAGGGAAGTATAAAGGCCGTCCGATCAACAAAATATTACACCAAAAAATTGAAGGCCTTCTGATGGAGAAAAAAAGCTATAGCCAAATAGAAAACCTGATAGGTTGTTCGCGGCATACTATTTCGAAAGTATCAAAATCGATGAAAATAGCGCAATAAATGTCCCTCTATTCGTTTATCAAGTTTATGTTACTCAACAATGAGTCATACCGCGTGGAATGACATGAGAGAGATATTTAAGTATAAACAAGTGATTGGATACTTTTTAATTAAATAACTTATATTTATCACAATAAACCGAGCTTCATGACAATCATGAGCACGCATTAAAAGGGAGATTGAATGTCATTATCACCACAAAAGTCTCAAACGTGGGGGAAGATAAATCCGCCCGTTTTCTTTGTTTCCGCTTTTATTATTATATGTGTCGTTGCAATAGCCGCTATTTTTCCTCAACGTTCTGAAATTTTGCTCAAAGCTCTACAGGCACAACTTTTTGAGAATGCCAGCTGGTTTTATATTCTGGCTGTTGCCTTAATTTTATTGACTGTCGCCTATTTAGGCCTCTCTCGATTTGGTGAAATTAAATTGGGTCCTGACCATTCCCAGCCCCAATTCAGTTATCTTTCCTGGTTTGCTATGTTGTTTTCTGCTGGAATGGGAATTGGGCTTATGTTTTTTGGGGTCGCAGAACCCGTGATGCATTATCTTGCTCCTCCCATTGGAGACCCACAGACAGTTCAAGCTGCAAGAGAAGCGATGGAAATTACGTTTTTCCATTGGGGACTACATGCTTGGGCGATTTATGCGATTGTCGCCTTAATTCTCGCTTTTTTTAGTTATCGACATGGCTTACCGCTCACCTTACGTTCAGCACTTTACCCGATCATTGGTGAACGGATTTATGGACCTATTGGTCATGCTGTCGATATTTTTGCTGTTGTCGGCACCGTTTTCGGGGTGGCGACATCATTAGGCTTTGGTGTTTTGCAAGTGAATGCAGGATTAGCACACCTCTTTGGTTTTCCCGTTAGTCCAACGATGCAAGTGATTTTGATTGTGGTGATCACGGGATTAGCCACGTTATCGGTGGTCAGTGGTTTAGATAAAGGGATACGAATTCTCTCTGAGATCAATCTCAGTTTAGCCGGATTGTTACTGCTATTGATTGGGATTTTAGGCCCGACCGTATTGTTACTCAAATCTTTTGTCCAAAATACAGGCGCTTATCTTTCAGATATTATCAATAAAACCTTCAATCTTTATGCTTATGAACCGCAATCCAGTGAATGGTTGGGGGGATGGACATTATTGTATTGGGGATGGTGGCTTTCATGGTCGCCTTTTGTCGGGATGTTTATCGCCAGAATTTCTCGAGGGCGTACCATTCGCGAGTTTGTCACTGGCGTTCTGTTTGTCCCTGCCGGGTTTACGCTACTTTGGATGACTTTTTTTGGCAATAGTGCCATCCATCTGATCCGCGATAATGGGGCAGAAATGTTGGCGCAAGTGGTTCAAAAAGACGTTGCTCTCGCTTTATTTGAATTTTTAAATTACTTTCCGTTTTCATCTGCCCTTTCTTTTGTCGCGATGCTGATGGTCATTGTTTTTTTTGTGACATCCGCGGATTCCGGTGCGATGGTTGTCGATACGTTAGCCTCCGGTGGTGAAATTCACACGCCAGTATGGCAACGTATTTTTTGGGCCTTTTTGATGGGGGCCGTTGCAATCACACTTTTACTGGCCGGAGGATTAACGGCATTACAAACCATGACAATTGCTACCGCGCTACCCTTTGCGATTATTTTATTGACTGCTATCGTCGGATTGCTAAAAGCCTTACGTATTGATGTTTACAAAAAAGACAGTCAACAGCTTGCCACTTTAGCACCGAATACAGGACGTGGGGGGTTATCATGGGAGCGTCGATTACGTAAAATAGCCTTCTTCCCTAAACGTAATCAGGTTAAACGTTTCATGACAGAAGTGATTGAGCCCGCTATGCAATCTGTCATCACTGAGTTGGAAAAGCAGAGCACAGAGGCCGCTATCCATAATAAGGACGATAGGGTGACTCTGGAAGTGCAATTTGGTGAGAGTCTCAATTTTCTCTATGAAATACGATTACGGGACTACCTGACGCCGTCTTTTGCATTAGTGGGGATGGATGATGATGAAAATAATGAACCTCAGAAATATTACCGCGCTGAAGTCTATTTAAAGGAAGGTGGGCAGGACTACGATATTATGGGATGGAGTGAAGCGCAGATTATTCATGATATCCTCGATCAATATGAAAAACACATTCACTTTATTCATATTGTGGATAAATCGTAGCCACTTATTATGATAGAGAGGTGACGAAAGTGAGTCACCTCTATTGGTAATAATGACAATAGACGAAAAAACTAACGAATGATGAGTAATGACACGGGCGTTTTATGTATCATCTCTGTCGTATGACTTCCGGTAAAAAATTGCTTCACTCGCGAATGACCAAAAGCCCCCATGATGATCAAATCAATATGGTGTTGTACTGCAAAGTTACACAATTCATCAACGATGCTATCGGCACCCTCAAGTAAATTGGCTTTCACCTTAATGTCGGCTTGATGAAGTCGGTTTTGTGCTTTTTTGAGTTGACTGTCTTGGTTACCGTGCATTACCAGATAGCAATCACTACCGGCTAATAATTTCACTTGTGTTAACCGATGAATGACGCGTTCACCTTCCTCACTTCCATCAAACGCAATCATCATCTTTTTTGGTGGGGTAAAATTTTGCTTACAGATAAGCACTGAGTTTTTTTGAAGACGAATAATGCCTTCGAGTTGACGGCCAATATGCCCCGTTAATTCAGATTGCTCGCCTCGACGACCGAGTACAACAATATGCGTATCATCTTGATTTAGCACTTCGGCTAAAGCTCCTTGCCGCTGAAGTGTATTAACATCAAGAAGACCTAAATCTTGAGTGATTTCTTTTGCACTCATCAATAATTGTCGGCCTTCCTCACGGGTTAAACGCGCCCGCTGT
>NZ_JAMPRR010000043.1:0-23455 GCF_028483405.1 Providencia sp. PROV076
TAGGAGCTGATTTTACCCCTTGCAAGTATGCTGTTTTTCGCAGACGCGTAACGATGGGGCGGAGTTTCCTCCTGCAAACATGCAGGTGAATGAAGGTGGTTTCGCCCTGCAAACATGCGCTGGTCAGATCCCTCTATCCCTATTCAAATATGTCTTTCTGTGCGCCTGTGACCTATTCGTCAGCTGTTCACTACGTGTAAAGATAGTAATAGAAAATGAATCACAATTGAGGGCAGAGCCATGACAGGCATTGTAGTTCGTGAAGAACACGTCGAACGTATCCAGCGTTTCAACTCACTTCAAAGCGGGCAATATTGGCGCGCAATGCAGGATATCCCAGAAGAAGCTATCCTGATGGATGAGGTACTTCTCATCGAATCCCTACGTTGGGTTGAAAATCAGCTTCATACCGTCATCCTCCGCGCACATCCGAAGCACTACGAGCAATACGCAACCTTTGTCACAGTAGACAAAGACGGCGTTTCTCACAGTGTTAAGCGAACTGTCAAAGAGCACCGATTCTTGTTTAATGACTTTGTTGAGCTTTTTGTATTCGCTGATGATGCGCGTCAGATCCGTGATGCTGAAGTCGCATTGTGCCAGCAGCGTGTTACCGATCTAACTCAATCTCTGTCGAAGTCTCTCGCTAACCCTGAGGCGATGAAAGCTATTGTGACAGAACGTATTGAGCAAAAAGCCGCAAAGAAAGGTGTAAGTGCGAGCACCATGCCTGCTATCAGTAATAACGCTATTCGCCTGGCTACAGGCTCGGTGGGTAATGCTATTGCAGCGGGCGTGACTGAAGCCGATATCAAGAACATGCGTGATGCGGCCGAGCAAAACCATCAAATAGCGACAATCCAATCCGAGTGGATCCAAGAGCGTAATATCGAAATTACAGCGGCAGTTCAGGCTGTGGTGCCTTATTTTGCCGAAATGGCAGCGGCGCAGCTGGCTGCAACAGAAGATGCGCGTTCTCAGGTTGACAAACTGATGGACGGTATCAAGTCTTTAGATCTCTATATTGGCAAAGACGTCAACGTGAAGGTGATCCGTAAAGGGCAGTCCGCTCCCAGCAATGAGCCTCTGACCTTTGTTCAGCAGAAATTGATGGTCGATGAAGAGTTGGCCATCTACCACGACTTAAGTGACTGGTTCGACTTTGGTGACCTGGACAAGTTCTATCAAGCGCTGTGCAATACCCATGCGCTGGTGGATCAAATTTTCCCTTCGCCGCGCTGCGTACTGGTCATGGCAACGACTCGCCGCTATATCGACTACAAAGACCGTATGGAAAACCTTATTAATAACAGCGAGAATGCCAAGGTATTCTTGATGGTTCGCGACGGCGAAAACCTGTATCGCATCGTGTCCCCTGTGGAGTCTCACCTGGGTGCGAACATGCTGTTCCCGTCTCGGGATGAGCAAGAGCGCTTGTTCCGGGGGATGGATGGGGAACAAATTAAATTCCAAAACGTCGCTTATTCTGATCGGCTGAAGGCGCATGAGCGCATGGCACTGCACTACAAACGTTTCCTGATTATGTGTTGTGGGCTTGACCATCGGGAACAACTATTTGGTGATTTCTACGACCGGAGTCTGGGTCTGAATTTTGTGTCGATGAAATTCCAAGAGCAACATTGCCGCTTCATTCATGATGCTGACGGTACAGGCATGCTGAGTAACCCAGAAAATAAAAAGTATCCATCCTTGGCTGGTTTCATCGAATGGGCAAACAGTCACCTACGTAGCGGCTCTCGTGTGATGTGCCAATGGCATTCACTGGCGAACCCAGAGACTGCGCCAGGTGCAGCCAAAGAAAATGACGATCGTTCCTATGGTTCCTTTAGTTTTACCGTGGACTTTAAAGACGACCGCAACGTAGCTGTAGCCTTTATCAAAGACGGCCTGTTGAATGTCAAAGCGCCAGTCAGCAAGACCAGTTATAGCAACAAGAGAGGAAGTGTGACGCGTGACTATAACGTCAACGTCTGTATCGAAAAGTACAACAAACAGTGGAAGGAAGACGACGCACGTTTGCCTTACCTGTGCCTGGACGCGGTCACCGCTGAGCATCTGGAGCACTACATCTATTCTCGGGCTGTGCGCTCGGACCACACCTACTACATTGCGCTGTTCAAATCGTTGGCTAAGTACCTACGAGAAGAGCGTCAGTCAGAGCAGAAGTCTCGCGACCTGCTGAAAGCAGCGCTGGTGGTAGGGCGTGTGGGGAATGAAGCCGACCAAGATACCGTTATCGACAAAACAGTCATGGCATGGCGTGCAGCGAACCGTGGAGCACCTTTGGCAGAGGCGATGGCCGACAAAGCGCAGTGGGAAAACCTGCTGGGCGTGATGGACATGATCGCCTGCCGGGGCATGAATATGCTGCCTCAGATAGTCGATTTTGCGCGCATAATTAAGGCCGCACCTTTGCGCCTCATTGTGAACACGAATGGTAAATTATCGTTGTACGTTGCGCCAACGGATGGTGAGCGTGATGATCGGATAGAGCCGCATATCTGGGTGCAGCGCATTAACTTCAACCTGACGAAAACGGGAATCAAAGAAGGCTCACGCAGCTGGGTGAAACTGAACGCCTCGAATGTGGCGGAAACAACAATTTTTGAATGGCCGGAGGCGGAGGCGTGGAAGAATCTGAATGCTGCTTTTGGCAGTTATGAAGAAAAACAGGAAGCGTTTAGCTTTGTGGAAAGCAGAGCCGGTGATCTACATCGTTTAAACCCAGCCAACCAAAGACGTCTGGCGGAAATGTCTCATCTTTGGAAAGAAGCTTACTACGAGATGAACTACGTTCATGAGACGGGTGGGCAAGTCCAGGTTCCAGCTTTGATGATCCCGATCGGCATCCGCATTGAAGGCAGTGAATGGAACTTTGTGTACGTGGGCTCTATAAGCCGATCGGTACACTGCATCTATCAGTTGCTGGAAAGTGAGAGCGCCAAGAGCGGTCTGGCGGAGATGTATGCATCGTTCTACAAACACCCTGAAGGGCGCATCAAAGAACTGAGCACAAAGGCTGCTGACATGTGGATGTTTTCCTCTAAGGAAATGCCCGACGTGAACATGTTCAGCACGAACAAGGATCTCGAATACAGCGGGCTGGACTATTCACTGAATAGCAACTCTGTATCCGAAATACACAGCTTTGATGTCCGCTGGCGCTACGCACAGGAATACGTGTCACATCCACATCGTTCTAAGAGCACGCTGTGGCTTGCAGAGAGCCTACGCGATGAAAGCGGCAGGCCTATGATCGATACACTGCTTGGTAGTCCTCACCTCCACCAGGATGCCCCTGTCGATGTGATTGAAGTGACGTTGCCTCAGCGTTATGACGATCCGAATAAAGCGAAGATTGCGAAGACAAAAGCACCATTCAACCATGCTCATTGGTTCGATATCTGCCCTGTTGGGTACAACGAAAATCAATGTCTGGAGGGCATTATTGCACCAGTGAAAACCTTTACCAGGATGACTTTTGCCAACAAAGAACTGGCGTTGCATTACATCTTTTCGCGTAACTCAGAAGCGAGAAAATACCAGACCGGTTACTTCTCCGAGGTGGAAGTGCCATTGCCTGAAGGCGTGACACGCTGGACAACGCGTAATTAATACAGTGTATGAATAGCATTATCAACCGCCCCTGAGGGCATTTAGGAGGTGAATGTGTCTCAAGAATATAACCCGATCCCGCGCAATGTGATGTTCACGGAATTCCTTCAGTTACTGGAGGAAGACGGCTTACCAGCCAGTCACCTGGAAACCGTCCGTAAAATTTTTGCGGAGATCACCCAGCAGGTGAATGAATTTGGTCCGGAGCGTGGTGCGTTGTTGGCACTGGCAGAGGCTCACTCACCGTTTTACCGTGATTTGAAAGCTGAAAAGGACTTTATCAGCGGCGTATTAAACATGCCTATTTTCTTTCACGGAGTATTAAACATGCCTATTTTCTTTCACGGATAAGTAGGCGATATGTGTTTTTATAGGCCGGTTTCCGGCCTATTGCTGTTCATTTAGATAATAAAGAATGTAACCAGAATAAAGCAGATTGCTTTTCGTTATTTCAGCGTCGAAACATTGCTTTAATTCATCAGGTGTTTGAAATCCATATTGGCTTAAATTGTCCTTTGCAAAGCCGGATAAGCGCCAAAAATCGAAACCATTGAATTCCCCGTGTTCTCCAAAATCAAAATCGATAGTGCCCGTTCGTAAATGCACGGCGCATCCGTAACCATGTTTGAAATACCTGATGCCACTATGCAACTCCCCGCTTTGTGGAATGCTGTTTCCTGCCCACGCGTTATTAGATATTGGCAATTCGAACCCTGAGAGCTTCATTAACTCAATGGCTTCAGAAACGCGTTTTAAATAATCATTGATTAGGTCGCGAAGACGACTGTCCATATTAACCACCTTGTTATTAATTTTAATCAAAACAATATCCTCGCTAGCGGTCTTGTCAAGTTAGAGGGGGCTTGATTTTTAAAATGAGGATTAGAAATTTCATTACCGGTTGTCTACGGGGGACAATATCCTGGTCTACCACAACACTTAAGCGAGGAAATATGATCACTTTATTCACCGCAGTGGCTTCTACCTCTGGTGGGGCGCTCTTTTTCATTTGCCTGGGCATTACCTGTTCAGCGATAGCCATGTTGACCGCGAAAGGAGTCAAAGCAAAGATCGCTAAAATTGGCCTGGGTATCTTAGCGGGATATTTCCTGTTATTTGTTGTGACTAATTCAGCGATGAAAACGCAGAAATCTGTCGCAACCTCCATCGCGAAACGCGTACCGTTACCTACTTTCCCCATCGCTGATGCAGAGGCAAATCAGCTGAAGTCTGAGTATCTTGAAGCTATTGCTACTGCGTCGTTGTTCAGCGAGCCCATGCCAACCAAACGTATGATAGCCGTTCAGGAAATGGCGGAAGCACTGGCACAGGAGCAGAATGAAAGGTTGATTCGGATCATCAACGGGAAAGGTTAAGTTGCCCCGTTTTAATCGCTCACTTCGGTGGGCATTTTTTTGCCTGAAGCAAAACCAATCACAAAAGAAATAATTCAAAATAATATAGTTTACGCTATTCGTCAGCGGCTGAGGTCATGGTTTACTAATTACATAGAAACCAACAAGGCTGAATGAAATGAACGACGTGAAAATGGTTAAAGTATTGAGAGATAATACCTTCTGTCACGCTGCGTGGATGGATTTTAAAAAGGTCTTAGGAGAGTCACCTTTTGGTGTTTTCCTGGAGTTTGTAGACCCACGCAATGGTGCATTAGTTCAGCTGATGTTTCCATTCTGGTGCAAGCCTCAGAAAACGTATAAGCCAATGGGTAACGTGTTTATGACCCAATGGCACGGATTAACTCTGACAATCCCGCCCGACTTTGATTGGTGGGTTCAGGCTCAATCTAACGGCATTGGAATGCGTCGTATCGACCAGAAAGTTCAGTTTCTAAAGCACGGGGAATATGTGGAGGTAAATCTGAAAGTCGAAATGGCTACAGTCATTCGCGTTAACCCAGTGTTTTCACCCGAGTTCGACGCTGCCACACATGCTTAGCGTCTGATCAATGAAGTGGGCTTCCCAAACCCACGATACCCCTTAATGCCCATCACCCTCGATGGGCATTTTTTATGATAAAAATCAGCGTGTAATCACTTCGTCAGCGGTCAATCTCATGCTTGAATGATTGGGTCAACAAAATGAATAAACCGAGGAAGTTACGATGACCCCATTAGTCAATGCAAACGAAAAACGTGCTGAAAACCATTTAGCTTCAGCAATCCGTTTCAACGGTTCAGTAGTGACTGTCCGCGAGTGGATTGACGCGTTGATCGCGCAAGGCTACAAGCCAAACGCCAAGGCTGTCCTGAAGGGCAAAGAAGCCAGCCGTATGCAATTGCACCGCTGGAACAATGCTCAGCAAACTGAGCACATGAAAAAACGTGCTAATGCTGGGACAAAAATTGAATACACGATGTCACATGAAGAAAGTGGTAGTTTCTATGACGTGAAAAAATTTGCGTTCGATTACGCTGTATCAATAGCAGGACCGGAATATGGTGAGCCAGAAGACCGTTGCTTCATCGTTTATGCAATTCCTCAGCTACGAAAAGGTGCTGAGTATGAGCGCTGTGTCGCGGCATACAAGCCCGTGTTTGCTGAGGATGAACAGCGCGCTTTGAACATCCTGCGCTTCGACTTTCCTTCAGCAAGGATCTTGTGGTTGGGGATCGCTAAAACTCAAGAACAAGCTTTGTCTCTGGCCGAAACCGCAATGGCCTGATGAGGCGTGCTAAAAAGTTCGACTCCAAGCCTGCACCAGATGGTGTGGGCTTTTTTGTCCGCAAAGCGTCGGCCTTTAACGTGGATTAAAAAAGTATCTTTTTTAAAATCATCGGCAGTGTATCGACCTGGAAATAGTTATGAAAACTGCCTTATTTCTTACCCTGTTCCTGCCTGCAATATCATTGGCTAAGCCACTGTTTATCGGTGATAGCTTAACCTATACCCTCGCGACGAGCGCAAAGAAGCACATCCCAGTAGACGGCCTTTATAAGGAGAGCACAGGGCTTACCGACCGCAGTTCGGTAAAGTGGAACGATTATGTTCAGACAATGAGTTTTCAGGACTATGAGACCGTGGTTATCTCTCTGGGGGCTAATGACGGCATCGGTGCAAACCAAGTCACGAACTACCAGCAGAAGGCAACACAGTTTATCCAGCAAATCCAGCAGAGCAACCCCGGTGCATCGATTATCTGGATATTGCCACCTGCAATGAAGAATCCTGCCACCGAAGCCGCCTTGGTAAATACCAGACAAGCAATCCGTCAGGCGGTGGATGAAACACAGATCGCTTTTTTCGACCCCGAGGTCGCTATTGGGCGTCAGTTTAACCTTACCGTGAACGATGTGCAGGTACGAACCCATGACGGGATACATTACACGAGCAAAGGTAGTGATTTGATAATTGGGAGGCTGTTCAACCAGTAAAAACAGGGGGAATGTATTTTATTTTGAACCTCTTTGTCAGCGCTGAACCTGTGGGATGATCTTCCTATCGAACCAACTCGGGTTTAAAAGGAAGATTCATGGGTGCCAACCGTAGAAACAAGTTTGGGGTCAGCCGTCGCTTTGCTGTCCGTTATGACCGGGCAAATGATCCGGAGTATATGGCTTTGGTTGAGCGATACCAGACAACTAAGCGATACAGCCAATCGGGCAAGGCGGGTGATGACGACCACAAGGAAAGCGTTCGCGCGCTTCATCATTACCACGGGAAAATAGCTGTGGAGTCCTTCCGGAAATAACATTTTCACTACTCGATATTGTTTCTCAAAATAATCTCTTTTCTATTATTCGTCAGCGGCTTAGGTCATGTTTTACTGGTTAAGTAAACAAAACAACGATACCAATAAGAAAAGAGGATTCACATGTCAGATAAGCAAGAATTTATCCAAAGTTTTATCGTCACGTTTAGTGCAGATGCGCCCATTGGATCCTTGCCCAAAGAAGGGTTGGAGTTTTTCCATTCATCTAATCGCAGTGTCTCATTCGGTTTTAATCGACTAAGTGGAAAAGAAGCGATTGGTAGCTTTCTTAGAGCGTTTAAGCCAGACCATGAGTTTGTGCAGCAGCTGGATGAACTGCTTGCGGCTCCTACGCCAGATGAAGGGGCATTGGAGGATTTGCGTGGTTGGATCAATGCGATGGAATGGACGGCAGAAGAGCTGTTGTATGAGCTTCGCAGCGTGGGGGTTATCTCCATTGTCATGAATAGCATCATTTATCGTGGCGCGTTTTTCCACACTGAAGTGACTGGCGCTGCCTATATCGGTGGAAAAATGGAATCGCTGGAATTGAGTGGGGAAACAGTCCTAAAGCAGCTTCATCAAGAGTTAAACGTACAGTACGTAGTCTGACACCTAATCGTTCGGTCTGATCGCAGGCCGAACATTATCGCAACGAGGAAACCCGTTATGAACCAGCTGAAAATCGACAAGCTAAAACAGCAATACGTTTTCACTCAAGACCGTGGTGTTTTCAAGGTCGGGATAGCCCTGCTGGCGAAGCGTGCAAAAGCCGTGGCTCAGTGGATGGGGGTTGTCGAACCGAAGAGCAAAGCAGGCTCTTTCGAGCATTACACCGAGTGTATGGCAATGATGGAAAAAGGCCATCAGTACGCGAAGCGCACCGGTTTGCAATGCACTGGGAACCTGAGTCCTCAGCTGGTGGGCTATGAAGGCGAACGGGTATCCGTTGTCGATAATGCTGGGCATACCCGAAGTTTCTGGGTTGCACGCACTCTGGGATGGATGCCAAGCCATCTTGAAGTTGATCGTCTACCAGCCATGTTCTGGCAGGACAACGATGAAGACGACGTACTGGCTGCTGAAAGCTATCAATCCGTCGTAGTGATCGGGTAAAGCAATTTAAGCCGTCAGCGTGGGGCTGGTGGCTAATTCAATATCAATAAATTGGGGTAAGAAATGCAAGTATCAAATGACGTCCTCGCAGTTCTGTCTGAAGCGCGTGTGGAGGGCAACAAACTCTTCCTGGAAGGCCAGCTGGATCGTCGCCTGTACACCAACACCAACAAGGTGCTTGAAGCCGCTGGTGGGAAGTGGAACCGCAAAGAGAAAGCCCATATTTTTGATGGCAGTGCGGAAGGGCGTATCGACGACATTATCCTGTCTGGATCGGTTGTGGTGCCAAAAGACGACTTCAACTTTTTTCCAACGCCGGAAAAAATCATCAATACGATGGTTACCAGTGCCAATATTCAGGACGGGGATCGAGTGCTGGAGCCGTCCTGCGGTGATGGGCGTATTGTCAAAGCTGTGGCTAAAGCGGCAAAAAACCTCAATATCGTGGCTGTTGAGCTGGATGAAAAGCGCGTTCAGCAACTGAACAGCGACCCTGAAATTACGTCGCTGGTAAACCCTGAATTTACGGGCACAAGCCTTGAACTGGTCAATGCTGATTTTCTCAGCCATGAAATGGACGAGAAATTCGATGTCATCATCATGAACCCGCCTTTCAAAAATAAGGCCGACATTAAGCATACAAACCGAGCGTTGGATCTGCTGCTTTCAGGTGGGGTGTATACGCAAGGTGGTCGCCTGCGGGGCATTTTGTCTGCGGGCGTGCTGTTCCGTGAAGATGCCTTGACCAAGGCCTTCCGTGAGCGTGTGAAACTGCTCGGGGGCTCATTCACTGAACTGGAAGACAAAGCTTTCAAAGAGTCCGGCACGATGGTCAAAACTGTTCTACTGGAAATTGACCTCTAACAGCCAATGTCAAAGCCGCCTTCGGGCGGTTTTTTCGTCAGCGATATCTGCTGAGTGATACTGGAACTTCCCGATACCGGGGGGGAACGCCATCCAAAGTGAGGCGCTGAAAAGAGCGCAGGGGGGATAGATGAAGCCACGAAACATTATCAGCGTAAATCCGAATTCAACCGTCTTTGGCGGCCAGGGTAGTTGGGTTAACGAACACTTGCTGGAGGTGCTGATTAATCGCGGCATGTTCAGTTCGGCGTTAGAGCGATATCGCCAGAGGGGTAAAGGGGTGATGTCTGTTCCCGTACATATCAGCATCCGGTTGTTTGGGATCAGCGTATCGGGTGCGCACATGCTCATTACGCCGTATGGCCTGGTGTGCAAGTTCGATGATAACGAGTTGGGTGAGAGCTACTCATTCGACGTGAGTGGTGAAGCGCGAAAGCTGTGGAAAAGCGTTTGCCATATTGGCTGACAAGTTGGGGTTAAGGGGGTTGTCATGCTGGCACTACTGATCGGCACTTTAACGTTGATGACATTGTCCTTGCTGGTGCTGTGTGGATTGTATGCAAAGTACCAGTATCACGAAACACACAAATTGCCAGGGCTGCGAAGTCCAGTGGTTGTGTGTCTCTCGTTGGCGGTTAAATACATAGGCCTTTTTGGTTTGATGTTGACGGTGACAACGGCTTTCCTAGACTCGTTTCATATCCCAGCTTCAGGGGGATTTGTGTTGATAGCTTTCGTGCTGCATGCGGGTCTTGGTGCGACCTGTACTGTTCTGCACAACCGGCAGCTAATTCGGTAAGATTGTCCACTGAATCAAAAAAGAAACCCGCATAAAAAGCGGGTTTTTTGTTAGTGTAGGAACTCGATTGTAACCGTTTAGTCTATGAAAATGGAGGCAGGGATATTAAAACGCGCAGACAGTTTTTTAATGTGCTCCAGTGTTAATCCTCGTTCACCGTTGAGGATGCGGCTAACGTATGAGCGCGAACCGAGCTCATCTTGAAAGTCTGTCGTATTAAGGTGGTATTGATCCATCAGCGTTCTCAATGCTGCTACACCGCCATTGCTTTTTGCTAAGCGCTCGTTAAATTCAGCAAATTCGGGCGCTGTTTTTTCATACGCATCAATCTTCGCGCAAATCAAGTCGATAAGCGGGTTGTCTGGGTCATTTTCGACAAGGTGCTCAACCAGTTGAACGGCTTTTTCATAGTCTTCGCGAGAATGGCTGTTTCCCAATAACGGCACAATGCTTATCAGGTTTTGTGCTGCGTTTACTGCATCTTGAAACATCATGCTTTTGTTCTCCGGTAGTGATCAGTCAACCTATCGTATTCAGCGTGGGTTGTTATATGTTTCACGAATATTTTCCCCCGGTCAAAGTCGGCAAAAAACATCATTCTTAATGAATTGCCACTGATGTCGATGACCCACCATTTCTCTCTATACTTCATCCGATCAAGGCTGGGGAAAACCTTTTTAAGCTCATCAGGCGTTTGATAACTGTCGCGCTTGAGTGTTCGATATATGTCAGATAGCGCCTGAGCACTGTTTGGAAATCGCTTGGATGCCTGGTCAAAAGGTTCTCTTGATATTACGTGCATTGCATCTCTCATGTTTCCTATTTGTCAACATTGTAGCATCTAAACTATTGGTTGCCAATATGGCAACTAATAAATTAATTATTCTGCTATCTATTCTTCGTCAGCGGTTGAGGTCATGCTTCAATAAAGAGGTAAACAAAACAAACAATATCAATAAAAGAGGTTTCTTATGTACTGCACAGTCAAAGAGTTAATCGCGCACCTGTCCACAAAAAATCAATACGATGTTGTGCTTTCCAAGCTGTGGGATACTGAAGACATCCACCAAGTTTTGTCTGACAATGAGATGGAACCCATTTCTGAATATGAGGCACACAAGGCGCTTCAGCTGGTGGATCGCACTCATGATGCAAACATCGGCATTACATGGGATACGCTGCTCTGTGCAGTGGAGTCGCCACGAAACCTAACAGCTGAGCAATATGCGCTGGCTAATACCTGCTTTACCGTACCTCGCGAACTGTACTCCGTCTGTAACGAAGTGACGCTCCCAGCTGGGTCAATTACCGTGGAGTTTGATGCGTTTGAGCTCCGCTCAGCTATCGCCACGTCCAAACTTACCATTGCAAAAAAGCATGAGCTCGGTGGCTTTGTTAAATCAGTTTCCGGCAGCTGTGATACACCCGCATTCCACTGGAGTGTTTACGCAGAGTGCCGCAACGGAAAATGCACGATCTGCTTGCAGGATAATTTCCAATCCAAAGAATATCGTTGGGTCGAAAAGAGCCTGCAATGAAATAGCGCTGTAACGCTTTCTACGATGCGATGTGGTACTCATCGCATCATTTCGCACAAAACATCGTAAAACTGCTGAGGATCGCCATGAGAGAGCCTCAGGGCATGAAAGGGTAACCAATGCTGACTGAACTTAAACTCCAAGATAATATTCGCTGTTTGAACGTAACGCTGAAATTTGACAAATCCGCGCTGATCGACGCTTTTGCTGTATTGGAAAGAAACCCGCAATTCCTCCATGTTGTCATCTATAGCGAAGCGACGTTCGACGACTTTGATGACTCGGATGAGAGTGTTGAAAACTGCATGAGCGACCCCGTTCTGGCGGTATGGCGATCTGGAGCGTGTATAACTTGGATAGACCGTGCCGATGACACTGAATTTCAGTGCGATTTGCCAAGCATCAGTGTACTGAACTCTACGAGGGATTACGCGTGACCAGTGAAGAAGCCATTAAGCATTTGAGACGCAGTATCTGGGACTTGTCAGGGCAAAAAGAAGCGCAGGCTGAGCGTGTGCTGGCTTACCTGAAAGTGCGTGTCAATCGCGCCAAGGGGCTGGTGGTGAATCCTATTAGCCCAAAGCCGATGACATTCATGCAAGCGATAAGACTGGGCTATATTCGGCAGCAAGGCAACTGGAAAGATGCGCCCTGGGTTTTCGATAACCGCATCATGCCCTCAGCTTCAGCTGCGTTAGATGAAGCTAACAGACAACTCAAAGCCCATTGGGCAGAATAGCCACCCAAACAAAAACCAGTACCTGTGTTGGGCGCTGGTTTTCACTTATCAACTTTTCAACAAGCTAGATCCTAATAATTAACCTAATTAGTTCCTAACAGATCCTAAAAGATCCCTGTCGCTCACAGGCCGCTGGTGGCGTGGCCTACAGAGGATTGAGGTGAGTTTGAAAGGGAGGAAAGTGAGTTTGAAAGGGAAGAAAGTGAGTTTGGATGGGATTTGGGTGTGGTACAGTGGGAAACTCGGTGAGTCTGAAAGGGGAAAGCCGAGTTTTTATTCACAACCATGAGGGGTTATGGTTTGATGCAACAAAATTGTAGTAATAACATCCTGTTATTCAAGGATGCGATACCTGCTGACGAAAATTCGTCACACAGGAAACTCACAATAACAAACAGTTCGAGTGTTCAACCCGTCTCGTTATTGCGGCTTGGCGTGTTTACACCGAATATCCGATCGAAAGGAAAGGTTGGTAAGCCGTTGGACGCGAGCGAATCGCTCAGCTACCTGGAGTATGCCCGTAGTGAAGGCTACACCAACGTGGTGATCACCGGTCCACAGCTTAACTATTTCATTGATTTTCGTTGCTGGTTGGGGATTATCCATGCGTTTAGCGCATGTCCTGATGCTCTGCATGGAAATAAGATCAAGGTTAAATTCAGCGAGTTCTCGCAGTTCTGCGGGTATCCATCGAAGCGGCTAGATTCGAAATTGCGTAAGGAGATAGCCGACTCGTTAACTCGAATCAGGGCAAAGACCATCACATTCACAACGCCAGGTACCAAGAAGTTTTTGGTAACAGGCTTGCTGTTGAAGGCAGAATTTGATGTTGTCGATGATCTGGTTGTACTGGAAGCAGATGAGCGCCTTTGGGAGCTCTACAGCAATGACCACTTAAGTTTGTTACGACGCAAGCCGCTAATGGCACTGCCGAGAAATGAGACAGCCCAGGCGCTGTATACTTATTTCGAAGCGTTGCCACGACAGCCTGCGCCAATCCAAATGTCGAGGCTTCGTGAACGCTTGATGATGAATGGTAGGGTCGCAGACCAAAACCGTAAAATCACCGACGCTCTCAACGAACTGAATAGTATTGGCTATTTGCAATACGAGGTCATCAAGGCTGGACGGGACTCGGTCGTGCATGTTCACAACCGAAACCCGACGTTGGATTAAGCGAGTCATATCGGAAACCCGTCGAAAGGCGGGTTTTTTATTTGGTAAACAAAACGAATGAAAGAGTGAGTTTGAACGGGTAATTCTGATAGGAGTAAGCTTGAGAAAGGTGAGTTGTGGTGGGTATGCGTCCTGTCCAAAGTGAGTCGTAGCGGGTAACCTAGCGATAAAGTGTGTTATAGCGGGAACTGATCGGTTAAAAAGAGAACAAACTCAGGAGTTTTAGACAAGAAGCGGGCTGTAGGGACATAAAACAGGGTAAAAAATCAACATTATTCCCTTGCCATCCCATCCAATCACACCTTTTTCGTCAGGCCTTGATCAACAAGACTATATTTCCCGTTCAAACTCACCGAAACTAAGTATATATTTCCCGCTCAAACTCACTTTGGTGAGATTCGGGGCATGGTCTGAATGCAATAAAACAATAAAACTACCCGTTCAATCTCACCTTTTGACCTGGTGGCGAAAATTTCGTCACGGGCTTGGCTGGGGATACTATGGTATCAGGAGGAATTATGAATCAATTTGGTGAACAGCTGAAGCTGTACTCTGATCGCCAGCGCGATGAAAAAAAGCGGACGGCATTGGATGTTCAATACGTGCAGTCCGAAGGAAAAGAAGGTTTTCTGACGCTGAATATCTCGATGGCACCCATGACATTGGAAGGGCGCGATGTGCTCTGGGATCAGAAAATCACGATACAACTGTCCCGGTATGAATTGACCGCATTTTGCGGCGCTTTATTCGGGCTTGAAAAAGAAATGCGTGCTAAGTTCCACGGCGCGAACAAAAACAAAGGCTTTGTGGTAAATAACAATGGGTCAGTGGGTTGCGGCATGACGATCTCTGAAGCCGGGAATACAATGACATTCATGTTAGATCATGCTCGGCGAATAGAGTTGGGCGCTTTTGTACTGCGACGTCAAGCTGAAGCTTGGAAAATGTCAGCCAGTGATGTGTTGGCAATCATGCGTCAGTCGGTCAGTATCAAAAAACAGTGAGTTTGCTGAGGGGCAAACTTTCTGTTTGTGCTCCGTGGGGGAGCGATAAAAGGGGGTAAGTGTTGAAAAAGCCATTCCTGCTTCTGGCTGGTATGCTCATGTTGACAGCAGAGCTCCATGCCTCAGTCGATACATCCGATCAGCAACAGGACTCTCGCATTAATCAGATCGGTGCAAGCCCTGTGGAAACTCGGCCGTATTCTGAAATCAAACATCACGTCCATGATGGCCCGGTCGAATTATTCCTGGTTGAGGAAGTGACTTCCGTTGACCAGTCGCTGCACACCGTCGTTATTTACGACGGAAGCCGATACGAACTGAAAGGGCAGGTGGATTGGCTCAGTCCTGGAAAAGGCAACATGCCTCCTGGTGGCTGGGCATTCACTGTCTTCGCCTCTACAAAGGAAACATACGCTTGCTCGCCGGAGGTGGTGCAATCAGGCAACGGTTCATGTGTGCTGTTTGTGCCGAAAAATGAAGAAACACCGCTGTAAAGTCACAGCCCTGATTATCACAAATTTACAGACGATAATCAGGATGACGTTTCCACGGGCTGACAGGGAGGAAACCTAAAAGCCCATAAATTGAAGGTAGTCGGTATACCAGGATAATTATCCATTGTTGGGGTAACCGGCACGGCGACCGCCACCCGTAAGGGTTTTACAAACGAGTTGAGCATATGAAAATCATGATCAGGGTAATCGTATCTGTAGTGGCAATGGCCGTTTCCGCTCAGGTTGTTTCGGCAGAAATGCAATCGGTGAATTTTGTGGTGCCATCTTCAGTGGCAAATCAGGATCCGACCGGCGTAAAAAAATTACGCATGAATTTGGACCGGTTTTTTGTTAATTCTCTGGTCGAAGGGGAGCAGCAGCAACTGGTACAGCCGGTTTATTTTGAAGGGCCATATCGCTATTCACTGATCCGTGCCTTTGATGGCAATAACACCGTTATTCATCTGGCAGGCAGTAAACATGTTTTATCGGGTGTGTCGGGCAGGTTTACGCCTATGCAGGCGGGTAAAAAACTGGTGGCGTTACGTGACAGCGAAGACACCGTCTTGGTTTGTCAAGAGAGAGTGCTGCGGTTGAAGTTCGCTAAATGCTGGCAGGTTGTTCACAGTGATCTGCCGCTCGCAGTGATCCCAGAAGAAACCGAGTGAATGCATCGTAAAGTGGTCACTTTCGATCGCGCTACGTGAAATCCGAAGGAGTTTGCGGATGATTATGGCTGAATCGGTAGAATTACCGAGCTTGATTTCGTTGGGTATTACAGTTGCCAGTGCTGTGTTTTTTGTTTACTTCTGGAATAGGGATAGGCTGGGTTTTTTGTTGGTCCCGACGTTTTTTGTTTTTCTTTTGGCTTTGTCGGTCTTTTTGACTTGCTGTATGCTGCCAACTGTCAACACTGAAGACACGAAGCAAGCTAAGCATTATGCGACAGAATGCGTGTTGTTAGAAATGGGCATACCGACCCAGTTCGGCAGAATGAATAAACTGAAATGCCACGAGATCATCGAGCATGTTGGAACGGACTCTTACCAGTGGCATATGGCTCTGTACGAAAAGCTGAAGCAGAAAGAAAAGGTATAAAAAATCTGCGATCGGCGATCGGTGTGATATGCTGATGGCAACTGAAGTAGCGAGCGTGTCTGAGGGGACGCGCCGCGCGAGGGGTTCCCCCAGAGCGGGGTAGATTAAGCCACCAGCAAAATGCCGCACTAATCATGCGGCATTTTTGTTTCTAGCCATACATCACTTTAATGTAACTTCAGATCTGGAGTCATTCAGATATTTCAGGCATAAAGCTTTAAAGTCAGACTTCCATTCCTCAATTCGAAAATCATAGCGTTCTTGAAATGCACTTGTCTCTGTGTACATGGAGAACGCATAATTCTGATATAACTTTAGGGCAGTGACTGGCTGGTTAAGAGAGAAATATGCGTCGATGCATTCTTTCATCATCGGGTAGTTATGATTGGTTTTTGTGCCGCCGAAATTTAAGTCAAGCCCACCACTAGTGACTTTTTGAATAACAGGATCTGAGCTGAGCTCTGAAAAATCCATGCCTTGCTTCAAAAAATAAAGCACTTTGTCATGCGGTACTCCGAATCCCCAGTTCGACACATAAGAATTTAAGGCGGCTTTGATACTCAGAAGTCTATTTTTCGATTGTTGATATAAACCGGCTAAAGCGAGCCAGTATTCGCTGGATTCTGTGAATGAATTACAGGCCATTAGGCCGTAATGAATTGCATCCTCGATCTTTTGTTTTTCGCGAAAATGCTGTGATTGCTTAAACAAATTAACGGCAAGCAGGGGTTGTGTGCCCATTTCATCGAAAAGTCCAAAGTTTGCTCCTAGCCCTGTAATATCAAGGGCTACAGATAGTGTGTTATACGACAGTATTAACACTTGATACTATTACATTGAAAAATTAAAGGTTCTAATTTCCTCAGTAAGGAATTATCAATAAATAAAGATAGCGTTCGTTTAGATAATTCATAGGCCAATATATATGTTTTGACGAATGTATTTCCTTGGTATATCTTACACACATTAAATATAGGAGAAAGTATGGAACCACTACTGCTGTTTAAAATTTTAGCCGACCAAACCAGACTGGATATCGTGCTACTGCTAAAAGCATCTGGTGAACTGTGTGTTTGCGACATCTATACGGCCTTGAATTTATCGCAACCAAAGACTTCTCGACATCTAGCAATGCTTAGAGAGTCGGGTCTTTTGCTCGATTCAAAACATGGTAAATGGGTTCATTATCGATTATCTCCAGCATTACTACCGTGGGTGAAAAGTATCATTGATGTCACCTATGCCACAGAGAAAAATAGAGTTGCAGATTTACTCAAAAGCTTAGAGACAAAAGAACCTGCGAGTAGCTGTTCTATATAAAAATTTTTAAGTTAACATATTCGAAAAAACATATATAAGGTTGAGATATGAAAAAATTAGAAGTCTTTGATCCCGCATTATGCTGTAGCACTGGTGTTTGCGGAACCGAAGTCGATCAAGCATTGGTAGACTTCGCAACAGATGTGGATTGGTTAAAAAAACAAGGGGCAAGTATAAGGCGTTTTAATTTAGCGCAAGAGCCTATGGAGTTCGTTAACAACACAAAAGCAAAAACATTTTTGGAAACCGCAGGCGCCGAGTCACTTCCACTATTGATTCTTGATGGTGAGATTGTGCTGACTGGTCGATACCCAAAACGACATGAGCTAGCAAGATGGTTTGGTATTCGGCCGAATATTGAAAAAGCCGAAATTGTTAAATCGTGTTGTGGTAATGGTAAAACGTGTTGTTAACAGGAGCAATAAAATGAAATTTTTAGATAACACACCTAATTATTTATTTTTTACTGGAAAAGGTGGTGTGGGTAAAACTTCTATTTCTTGTGCGACCGCAATTAAGTTGGCTGAAAAAGGGAAAAAAGTCTTACTGGTGAGCACTGATCCAGCTTCTAACGTTGGGCAAGTATTCTCTCAATCGATAGGCAACAATATTAAGCCAATAACATGGGTTCCAAATTTATTTGCTATTGAAATAGACCCTCAAGCTGCCGCTGAAGAATATCGAAACAAAATTATTAATCCAATCAAAGAAAGTTTACCTGAAGCGGTAATTCAAAGTATTACGGAACAGCTATCAGGTGCCTGTACCACAGAGATTGCAGCTTTCGATGAATTTACTGGGTTGTTAACCAATACCGAAATTACAAAGCAATTTGACTATATCATTTTTGATACCGCACCAACGGGGCATACCATCCGTTTATTACAACTCCCGAGTGCATGGAGTGATTTTATTACTGATAATCCTGATGGTGCGTCATGTTTAGGGCCAATGTCTGGTCTTGATAAACAACGTGAACAGTACAGCATGGCGGTGGAAGCGTTGAGTGATAAATCACTAACAAGGTTAGTATTAGTTGCACGACCTCAATCAGCGGCATTGAGAGAGGTTGCGAGAACCTATAGCGAGTTGTCATCTCTGGGTATCAGAAATCAGCAATTAATTGTCAATGGTGTTTTCCCTGAAACGGCGGTGACTGAAAATGATAAGTTATCCCATGCGCTCTACTCTCGTGAACAAGCGGCATTAGCATCTATGCCTGAAGCACTACGCTCGTTACCTGTCGATATTATTTATTTACAAAATATCAATATGGTGGGTGTCGATGCACTGAAGCAGTTGTTATCTAATGAGATGCCACAAATTCCAACTATTACCCCGACAAAACAACCTATTTCTTTACCCACCTTGTCAGAACTGGTTGGCGAAATATCTCAGCAACAGCATGGGCTGATTATGTTAATGGGCAAAGGTGGTGTAGGGAAAACAACGATTGCGGCATCAATCGCGGTTAAATTGGCAGAAAAAGGGCTTGATGTACATCTGACTACATCCGATCCAGCCGCGCATATTGAATCAACCCTCGATGGTGTTTTACCGAATCTTCAAGTTAGCCGAATTGACCCTATCGCTGAAACTGAACGTTATCGTCATTATGTCTTAGAAACAAAAGGGAAAGATTTAGATGCAGAGGGGCGCGCATTACTTGAGGAAGATTTGCGCTCTCCTTGTACTGAAGAAATTGCGGTATTCCAGGCTTTTTCTCGCATCATTAGAGACGCGGGTAAACGTTTTGTCGTCATGGATACTGCGCCGACTGGGCATACATTATTACTTCTGGATGCAACAGGGGCATACCATAAAGAAATTGCTAAGAATATGGGTGAAAAAGGCCACTATTTAACGCCGATGATGCAATTACAAGATCCTGAACGCACCAAAGTCATTATTACGACACTCGCTGAAACAACGCCTGTGCTTGAGGCGGAAAATTTGCAAAATGATTTAATACGGGCAGACATACATCCGTGGGCGTGGGTAATCAATAACAGTCTATCTATCACGGAAACAACCTCACCATTGTTACTTTCAAGAGCAGAACAGGAAGTCGCTCAGATTGAAAAGGTGACATCAACATTGGCAAAACGTGTTGCTATTGTTCCTTTGCTTGAAACAGAGCCTGTGGGGATATCTGCATTAAGTCAGCTCGCAGAATAAGTTTTATTTTCTAAAAATAAAAGGTGCGGAAAAGCACCTTTTAAATGAGGTTGTTATGTTTATTGCCGCATTCATTTTTATTTTAACGATCACCTTTGTTATTTGGCAGCCCAAAGGACTGGGTATTGGCTGGAGTGCTACAGCAGGGGCTGTATTGGCACTGATCTTTGGTGTGATCAGTTTTCAAGACATCCCGATTGTTTGGAACATTGTTTGGAATGCCACGGCGACATTTGTCGCCGTAATTATCATTAGCCTACTTTTAGATGAAAGTGGTTTCTTTGAATGGGCGGCATTACATATTGCCAAGTGGGGCGGGGGTAAAGGAAAACTGTTATTCAGTTATATCGTGTTACTTGGTGCAACGGTTGCGGCCTTATTTGCCAATGATGGCGCAGCATTGATATTAACGCCCATTGTGATTGCGATGTTATTGGCACTTGGTTTCAACAAAGGCACGACATTAGCCTTTGTCATGGCTGCCGGGTTTATTGCAGATACGGCGAGCTTGCCGCTGATTGTTTCGAACCTCGTGAATATCGTTTCTGCGGACTTCTTTAATATTGGATTTACTGAATATGCATCGATTATGGTCCCAGTGGATATTGCAGCAATTATTGCAACATTAGCGATGCTGCATTGGTTTTTCCGCAAAGATATTCCTAAACAATATGATGTTACCAAACTGAGTGAACCGACTTTAGCCATTAAGGACATGACAACGTTTAAAGCAGGTTGGCTGGTATTGGTACTGCTACTTATTGGTTTCTTTGTCTTAGAACCATTAGGTCTTCCAGTGAGTGCAATTGCGGCTATTGGCGCCTTAATTCTTTGGGTGATTGCAGCCAGAGGCCATACGATTAATACCCAAAAAGTATTACGTGGCGCACCGTGGCAAATCGTCATTTTCTCTTTAGGTATGTACTTGGTTGTTTATGGTTTAAGAAATGCAGGGTTAACCGATTATCTTTCTGAAACGCTCAATTACCTTGCAGACAAAGGGTTATGGGCAGCAACAATTGGTACGGGATTTATAACTGCATTTTTATCCTCAATAATGAATAATATGCCAACGGTATTAATTGGTGCTTTATCCATTGAAGGGAGTGAAGCGTCAGGGCTAATTCAACAAGCAATGGTTTATGCCAATGTGATTGGTGCCGATTTGGGGCCTAAGATTACACCTATAGGGAGTTTGGCGACGTTGCTGTGGCTGCATGTTTTATCACAAAAGAACATGAGCATTACATGGGGATACTATTTTAAAACAGGGTTCATCATGACACTCCCTGTACTTACCGTCACTCTCGTTGCTTTAGTGCTTCGACTTTCACTGTTAAATTAAGGCTAACCGAATGAATGAAATTACCATTTATCACAATCCAAATTGTGGCACTTCACGCAATACGCTTGCTATGATCCGCAATAGCGGCGTTGAGCCAACGATTATTTATTATTTAGAAACACCGCCGACTAAAGATATGTTAGTACAACTTATTGCTGATATGAATATTACGGTAAGGGCGTTACTACGAAAAAATGTTGAACCGTATGAACAATTAGCTTTAGAAAATGATATTTATACCGATGACCAACTGATTGATTTTATGTTGCAGTACCCAATACTGATTAATAGACCCATTGTTGTTACGCCAATAGGAACTAAACTTTGCCGACCTTCAGAAGTCGTATTGGATATATTACCTCATCCGCAACAACGTGAATTTATCAAAGAAGATGGTGAGGTTATTGTTGATAAACAAGGCATTAGAGTAAAGTAAATCACTGACGATATTTATCATGATGAGCGTACCGATGTATGGCATCAGTACGCTCATGTTAATCCGGTACTTGCTTAAGGTCGTTGATATTGGTATTTTAAAAAAATATACTATTCATAGGAACAGCTGATCATATTATGCGCCTTACTCCACCCTGAGATACCCCCTTCCTTTTAGGTTGATACTAAATCAGCCAATTTCCACATCCCTTCTTTGGGATAATTTCGTTTATTTAAAATATACTCTCCCATCTTGGGATTGATAGATTACAAGGTAGTCTAATATGCTTTTGTCCTCCTCTCGTCAGGACTGGCTGGGTAACATCCGTGGGGATGTCCTAGCCGGTATTGTTGTTGCTTTAGCGTTAATTCCTGAAGCCATCGCATTTTCAATTATTGCAGGCGTCGACCCCAAAGTTGGGTTATACGCCGCATTTTCTATTGCGGTAATTATCGCTTTTATCGGGGGGCGCCCCGGCATGATTTCATCGGCAACTGGTGCAATGGCACTTTTAATGGTCGTTCTGGTGGAAGAACATGGCCTTCAGTACCTATTAGCTGCGACGGTATTAACCGGGATATTTCAAGTTATCGCAGGATATTTAAAGCTCGGTAATTTAATGCGATTTGTTTCACGTTCGGTGGTAACGGGATTTGTTAATGCGCTGGCTATCTTGATTTTTTTAGCGCAACTCCCTGAATTAACCAATGTGAGTTGGCATGTTTATGCGATGACCGCGGCAGGCTTAGGGATTATCTATCTGTTTCCATTAGTCAATAAAACCATTCCGTCTCCATTAGTGTGTATTGTTGTATTAACGATAATTTCAATATGGCTTGGTCTTGATATCCGAACGGTTGGTGATATGGGCGTTCTGCCTGACAGTTTGCCTATCTTTCTTTTGCCCGATATTCCCTTGAATATTGAAACGCTACTTATCATATTACCCTACTCATTAGCGCTTGCTGTTGTTGGCTTATTGGAATCAATGATGACTGCAACGATTGTGGATGATTTGACGGATACAACCAGTGATAAAAATCGAGAATGTAAAGGGCAAGGCATTGCCAATATAGCCACTGCATTTATTGGCGGGATGGCAGGATGTGCGATGATCGGTCAATCCATTATCAATATAAAATCGGGTGGCCGAGGTCGATTATCGACACTGGTTGCGGGTGTTGTTTTATTACTAATGGTGGTTTTTCTTAATGATTGGGTATCAAAAATCCCTATGGCGGCGTTAGTTGCTGTGATGATTATGGTGTCAATTGGGACCTTTTCTTGGCAATCCCTTGCCGATATACGAGTCCATCCGCTATCGACCAGCATCGTTATGATAGCCACCGTCATTGTTGTCGTTTGGACCCATAATCTGGCTTACGGGGTACTTGTCGGGGTGCTCATCGCAGCGCTTAATTTTGCCAATAAAGTCGCGAGATACATGACAGTTACATCAAGACTAGACAGAAAGGTACGTCATTATGAAGTTCGGGGACAAATTTTCTTTGCCACATCGGAACGCTTTGTTAATGTCTTTGATTTTAAAGAAGACATTGATAAAGCGATTATTGATGTGAATCATGCTCATTTTTGGGATATCACTTCCGTCAGCGCGTTAGATAAAGTGGTGATTAAGTTTCGACGTGAAGGCATTGATATTGAAATTAAGGGGATGAATGAAGCCACTGCAACGTTGGTTGATAAGTTTGGTATTCATGACGACCCGGAAAAAATTGAAAAATTCATGGGAGGTCATTAATTATGACAGCAGATATCATTCAAAAAACTTGCGTAATTGGGTGTATTGACCGTTCGCCCTCGGCGATTGCCGTTTGTCACGCAAGTACTTGGATAGCTCAAACACTCAAACTTCCGCTGACACTGTTACACATGAATGAAAAAATCTCGACATCAGCACACCATGATTTAAGTGGGGTCATTGGATTTGATACCCGAGAAACTTTATTGAATGAACTCGTGGATATTGAGGAAAAGTGTTC
>NZ_JAMPRR010000044.1:0-21693 GCF_028483405.1 Providencia sp. PROV076
GAACACAACTAACTTCAGAAAGTCCAGTTATGCACTTAGTAAAATCTGCGTAATCAATTTCAATACTTAGAAATTTTAATCTTGATGCTTGATCCCTAACTACAATATTGATTTTTTCTCTATTATCTCCGTAACTAGGTCTTGATATTGTTAACTTACCTTTCATTCCATACCTCTCCATAAACTATCTCAACATCCCGCACCATCATTATTTGACTGGCATGGCTCTCGCATTCTTGCTGTGTGTATATTTGCTCTGTAATAGGCACAGCAGAACCCTGTATTAGCATGAGTAATACATATCCGATTATTTGCATGGTTATTTATCTAAGTTATTTGAGCTTTTATTTAGCCCAATCAGGTTTTCCATTTCCAATATATGCATCATAAACAGTTCCTTTGCATTTTACGCAAGGCTTAGTTATTACATCGCCTTTACCGCTGGTAATGTTTCCGCATTTACAGCATCGTTGCCAATATTGCATTTCATGCTCGTGCTGACCTTTAATTTTAAATCCAGCTAATTCAAGTGCGCTTTTTATAATTTTAATTACCATTTTTTATTTTCACTCCGTTGCTGATTAATATTGTTTTTATCTCTGAAATAGCATCGTTAAATCCATCGATAAATTCTTCATGACTACATGCGAGTAAGTTAGTGCCTATATCTGGCAATTCAACTTCTAAACTCTCGCGTGATGCTTGCCATACTTCGAACAGATTTATCGTTGATGATTTATTCTTACTGCGCCACTCTTCAAATTGCTGCCTTGATTTATCCATCACTCCACCTTATTTACCAGCTCTCTTCGTCATCATGTTGCTCAATGAGCGAGATAACATATCTAGTGAATTTCCGTATTTGCTTCTTTGTTGGCTTAACTGGGAAGTATTTATTTTTTTCTATATAACTGAACGCATCAGAAACAGTTAGAGTAAAGTATACGCTCCCATCTATTGTTACTTCGCTGCAAACATAAAAGACACACTTATCTACTCTCATATTCATTCATCTTATTGCATATATTTAATCGCTAGGATTAAAACTTTTCATGGTAAACACTTATTTACCTTCTACACTTAAGCTCGAAAGAGTAGTAACAAGCTGTGCAACTTTCGCCGATGCTTCCTGTGTCGGCATTTTTTATCTACTTCCTTGCTAAATTCCATGCCTTAACTATTCTTAAACTGCATACACAGATAAATTATAAGTTTCATTCCTGCACGTCCCCTTGCCGTCCTCTCTGTGGCGGCTTTTTTATTCATTGCATCCCTGCGAGTTAAATTAATCTTGCGTTAAATCAATAACATCATCGATAATCTCTTGCTTTACTGCGTAATATCCATCTTCATCATTGAGTGTTATTTCTTCCGTATTGGTGTAGATGCTGATAATCGCTTGTTTCAACTTCGCGTTTTCTTCTTGTAACTGTTCAATAGTCATATCTATCTCCTGTTTGCATCCTTGCAAATATATCCTTTGGTTACTGTAATAAGCAGAGTTGGCATTGACCTTCTGCAATATCCAACTGGCCTTGCTCATACTCTTCGATTTTTTGGTTGATTGTTTTCCTGCGACACATTCCCTTTGTCGTTGAATCGGGTCGGAGTTCGTGACGAATATAGTTATTTTCCATTGCTATGATTCGACCAAAATCACTTGGATAAGTATCTCGCAGCATGACTAGCTCAGAGCCAGTCAAATGAGGGCAGCAAATGCATGAAGATTTACCGGGGTAATACAAGCCAACCTCTTCAACTGCAAGTGATTCCTTTTCGCCAATATTCCAATCAACAAGAGGAAACACTTGCGTCCATTTATGCTCTGGTTTCCATTTATCTGCACGCTGTGGCTCATCGGCATTAATGCCAATAACACGTAAAATACTCCCTGTATGGGAATCAAGCGGCTCTCCTTTCCCCTTAACTCCCCAAGCTTTATGGCATTCTGGATGATTATTGAAATACTTATCAGCTGTCTCAACTTTAAAGCGAAGTGAGCATGATTTACTGCCAAATGCGGCAGCTGGCAGAGTGTTGTTTTTCTCTGCGCTCTCAATAACACTAAGCGGATTTCCATCTTTGTCCCACTTGCGTAGGACGACGACTTTTGACCATATTTTCTCATTACACCAACTTCTTAGCCAGCCGATGAAATGGTAGGTGTGTTCGAACTCCGAGCCAGTATCACAAAATACAATTTCGTCAGGCTCGTAACCTCGCTTGTACATTTCAGCAATGAGCATTGCCGTATCATCGCCCATGCCACCCATGACTACGCGGAATGAGGTAGCGAACCATGCCTTTTCAAAGGATGGTCTATCATTGAATAACACCATGATTTATTACCTGATTGGTTTAGCTTTTTGTGTGGATTTGAATGATTATTGAGTTGGTAGCATGTTTTTTACTTCACTGAAGATTTCTATAATATCTTCAATGTCATAATCATTTAATGGAAGTCCATTATTTATTTTCCATTCAATACGTTTTATTCGTGTCAGAATGTCCATGGTTATATCCTTTGGTTAAATCACATAGGGAAGGGTTAGCCCGAATTAACGGGCTTTAATCAGAATGGCGCGTCGTTATCGTTAGTGGTTTGCTGGTATCCGTAACCTTGGTTTGACTGGCCTTGCTGCTTGCGCTCATCCTTATCTTTCAGGGTAGATAAAATGTTATCGATAGCTACTGGCGCGGTTCCGTCAACTTTTTCCTGTAGCGTCTGGCGAGTTTCAGCAAAGAATGGAATTCGAATATCAAAGCTGTAGGTGTCGCTTCCGTTTGACTTGGTTTTTAATGTCTTTTGCAGCACCAAACCAACGCGCTTGCCAGTAAACTCAGGCGCGATAAATTGACTAACAGAAATCATCTTTTCAGTGAGTTGCATAACACCAGCGCAGCCCATGATTGCGTTAATCATGTTGTGTCCGAATTTATTAATTTCACCGTCTTTCTTGGTGCTGTAAACACTCAGATAGTTAACTTTTCGTCCGTCGTCAGTATCGCCAGAGAACTCAATAAACTTCGCGCCAGATTCGGATATGCCTAACTTTGCCTCTGCGATAGTGATCACATAAGCACCAGATTCATTGATAAATCCGCTTTGACCTGCTGCCAGCGCATCTTCTTGGTTGTAGGTAAAAATTACATTACTCATGCTGCTTTCTCCATTTCTTTAGTTTTTTCAATTCCGTAGTATTCGCAAATCGCAGCGTCAACGGCTTCTAAGTCGTTTTCAATTTCATGGGATTCAAACATCCCCATTGGTGATTTAACCGTGTCGTTCCCGCTATTCTGCGTCGAGAATAGATACTGACCATCCTTTACCAGAGTTTTCAGTACGATAGTAAACATTCCTTCCACGGTTATTTTTTCATCCAGCATCCTGCCGATAGTTTTCATTTTTACTTTACCCATCTGCGTTTCTTCGGTATGGGCTAGAAAGTAAACCCGCACATCATCTGGCGTATTGCCAATGGCGGCGTTAATCACATTCCATGTGTGAGCGCCAATCTCCGTGAACTTATCAAACGATTTTTCATCAGAACGGCGCATGAATTCGTTAGCCATCAAGTATTGAAAGTCATCAATGACTATTATTTTTTTGCCATATTCGGCTGCTTTTGAGATGAATGACGCTATTGCATCCCATTTGTCACAAACAAATATTGATGTATCTGGGTCACTCTTATTCCATTGCTTCCATGCTTTTGAGCGAAACGGCAACGGCTTCCTTACCGTCTGAATTAATAGCGTTTCTTCTGGTTTGATATTGCGTAAGCTGGTACTTTTCCCTGTGCCAGACTCACCAATAATTAACGTTGCTGTTCCCATAATTACCTCCGAAAATTAGTCGCCCACAACCCTGCCACCTAATGGCAACTCTGTGACGCCACGGTAAGGGTCAAAGTTATCTTTGAATAAATATCTTGCGTATCGCTCCAAGTCAGCCTGTCTTCGTTGTGCTTGAATGTGTTCAGGTAGAGGAGGGTAGAATTGAGACATTTCTAAGTCTTGACTTTTAACTAGTGCGGCATGAGCTAATTCTAGTGTTGAAATCCTTTCAACTGGTTGAATTTCATTGCCCGTTAGGTCACGCACTCTTCGCCTTTCGATATCTTCATTAATCATTGATAAAGCATATTTCAGGGCAGCATCCTTGCTTTTATGACTAGGGAATGCAGGTATTAAATACTTACCCATATTCACCTCTCATCCACCTACTAGGCGTTGACTCTTGAGGAATACCTAGTGAGAAATTAGTCTCCCATTGCTCCTCTTCCTCGCGCTCCCTGCGTCGTCTTTCGGCATCCTGACTTTGCTTGAGTTCATACTCTGAAATTCTCATGCTGCGTCCTCATACCGTTCCCTGAGTATCTTCTCCAACAGTTCCCTTGTTGGGTTTAAACTTAATATCAGCCACTCCATAGCGTTGGTTTCTATCCCTGTGTGTGAATCAAATTCGAGTGATATGCGCTGTCCTTGGTGCGCTGCTGGCGATGAAGATATGTAAATCCCTTTACCTTCAATCGTTAGTGTTTGCATAAGTCACCTCGATATCAGCGTTAAAATAATGAGCAGGGCGATAACAACACCTATCCAATCCCACTTAATTTTGTTTTTAACCTCATCCTTGAAGCTCTCGCTATTCAGTCGATAGCTGAGTTCCTGACGTTTTAATTCGTTAATTTTTGGCATAAGAAATCCCTCACTTATCGATTGATAGCGATTGTTATTTAGGTTCTGGTGTTGGTGCGGTGGGTTACTGCTGACCGAGGGCTGTCACACTCCCTCCGTTATTAACTAAACGTCATCATCACCTAACGATGCGAATTTGATGATTGTTTTTATTGTTTCATCAAATTGATGGATTCCACCACTTTCAGAAAGCCAGTCTTGCGTACCTTCGATTAACTCACCTAACTCAATCGAGTTACAGTCATACAAGCCAAGCACGTTACATAAAGTTCTGGATACAATGTCGTGTAAGTGACCCTTGATAATTAAGGCTGGATTACCATGCATAGCGCCAACCCGTAAAAAGTGGTCAGCGTGTTTTTGGTGGGTTTTCGCTGCCGATAAAATCGCAGGTAACATTTCTTTATTAGGGCTGTTAATTAATTCGTCGCCTTCGGTATACGTATGACCTATAGCGCCTGTTGGTATTGCTTCCATCTCTATCTCCTATCTATTAATCAACTCACCACAGCCCACCTTGATGGACTGTAATTAGTTAACTGTATCGAATTTCGATTCTGCAAATCGGATAAAGATAAAGGTCATTATCTTTTATGTGAGCTTCAGCTTGCTCAATTGTTTTGAATGGTTCACGTATTAAAGTTTTTTCTTTTGGGACGCAGTGAGTAAAGCTATATTCACCAACCACTAACGTGACCTCTTCATTTCTTTCCATTACTCATCCCCTTGCTGTGACTGAACTGTCACTCATAATCGGCTTGCGTTGCCGTGGTTGCTTGCGTGTGTCTGGTGCTGATTTGAGCTTCTTCAACTCAACGATTATCTGCGCCATAACATCAAATGAATTAACCTTCCGTGATTCTTCTTTGCGCTGTTCCATGCGCTTCTCTTTCCTGCGTAATTTATAACGCTGTCTTGAGTTCATAATAAAATCCTCAGTTAGTTAACTTTGGTGATTGGTGGTAGGTGCTGATCTCCTACTTTCGGTGTTACGTCATGCGACATGCGACTTACTGAGTTATTGCCGATTCCTATATTGCTAATCAGCCTTAGCATTCACCAATCCCAAAGCTAACTTTACTTTGGCCTCCCGTTTTCAAGGAGGAAGCTAAATTATTAAAGAGCATAAGGCGTATATTTCATGTTGCTTGCCTTCGATGGAGTTAATAATATGCATTATGCGCAAATGCGTCAAGCGCATATTTGCAAATAGTTATATGCGTGAATGTATTTTTTTACGCATATTCATGATTTAACTTACAAATTAATTTTATTTATTTTCTTTATGGGTGAGGCAAGTCACACTGACCTGAACGAAATTAGTGATAATTTGTCTAAAAATCATACCAAAAGAGGGGTGTTATGAATTTAGATGACGAGAAAGTAGTAAAAGTGGTAATGGAAGTGGGTGGGGCGGTGTTTAGACTACTGGACAATACCGACACCATCACCAAAGAAATGATTATTGATGAACTTGAGCGATACCGTAAAGAGGTAACGAACACCTTACACAAAGGCGCTTTGCGTGATGCTGCTCAAGTGGTTAGAAGTATGGGGAAGATTGGATAGGGCACAAAAAAGCCCTCGCAGGGAGGGCTTTTTGTTAGAAATTTGGTAATCTCATTCCCTCTAGCGGGGTATTTTTTATAATATTTTCCACAATAGACTTTGTTGCCATATATGTATAATTTTTTATTAGCCAGCCATATTCTTTAAATAAATTATCATAATCTTCATTATGTGGGTTGCTACTAATAAAATTGATATCAAAGTTAACCTTTAAAATATAAGCTAAATTATTAGCATCTTCTTCGCTGCCATCGAATGCTTTTAATTCAAAATCAACTTTGTAGGCTAGCGGGTATACATCATCCTTTTTATCGTAGAACGCAATGTTTTGCTCTAGATAGTTTGTGATATATCTGCCGCCATTGGTATTTTTGATTTTCTCTAGGGAGAAGCTATTTACTATATAGCCATTATAATTTAAGTGGTCAATCATTAGTGATGAGCCCTCGCATCTTCCCAGTTGCTGACTGTTTCTGTTTTTTCAAAAAAGCCATACTCTGATCGGGTCTCTGTCATTTTTTCAGAAATATGAATATGGAATTCTTTTTTATCAATGATTTTTTCTTGGATTGAAACCTTCACAAATTCATTGAGAGTTACGCCCATGGATTTTGCTTGGAGATACGCTTTCTTATGTAAATCCTCTCCAACTCTAACGTTAAAGGTTCCATTCAATGGCTTGTCTGGTTCTTTACCTAAAAGCTTGCAAGTATCTAAATAGTCGTCTACTGCATTCTCAAATTCAATTTTAAGATCTTTTAAATTATCAGCCTCATAGGTAACAACATCATTGATACAGTCGATTTTTCCATGAAGTATTTCATCATCAATGGAAAATTCCACACTACCAATATATCCGTTATATTTTAATACCTTGCTCATATTATATGATCTCATCTAGTGTTGAAATTACTTCTTTTAAAACGTATTCCTTAACAATATTGCTAGGGTGTGGTTTGTGATAAGATAGCAATTTATTTTGCTCTCTATGAAAAAACTTATATCTAGACCCACTCCCGTTAATGACTTCAAATCCATTCTGTTTTAGTAGCGAAACCAGCTCATCCCAAGTGAAATCCTTTGGTATGGAGTTTAGCCTTAACCTTAGTTTTTCTTTTCGCCCCATTAAAATACATCCTATAGATATAATAGCAACTAAATTTCAGTTGCAAAAGATGTGATGATAGATAGTTAAGAATATTTACAATATTTACACACCCTAAAACGTGTCGTCAGGCCACTGAGACTTATTGAACATATGGAGGCATGTTTAATTTTGTTTCACGTTCCCATTTGTCAATATACTTTGTAGGCTTAACAATCGCGGCTACATAGTGCATCTTATCCACTTGACTAGGGTCTAGAGTTATAGGCTTATGCGCATTATTAATGCTAGTAAATTGATAATCGCCATCTCTGGTTTTATTGAACACCTTGATCATATTGTGACCATCTACAGTTCTAACAAAGACCTCATCACCAGACCTTACGCTAGTATTAGGTTCAACCACTACGTATTCGCCAGACTGGATTCTAGGCCACATGCTATCGCCTTTAACCTTCAATCCATAAGCGTCCTTGTCATCACTGTAAATCTTTAACCAGCCGTTATGCTCTTCCATCATGTCTACTGCGCCATCTATACCTAAAACAGCCTCACCGATAACCTTAACGGTGCCAGATGGCATTTCACCGATATACTCAATTTCGTCTGGCTTTACTGGATCTTCAGTAAATAAATCAGCAACAGTCACACCTAGGGCTGATGCTATTTTCACTAGCGTGTTTTCTGAATAACCTTGCTTATTTGTTTCTAGGCGAGAGATATTGCCCACATCGCTACCAATAGCCGTGGCAAGTTCAAGGATTGTCATCCCTTTGCTTTTTCGTATTTCGCGAATTCTAGTTCCTATTTTCATGCCTTAATTCAACTTTATTTATGCGTATTACACAAAGCGTATTGCGCATATTTTTACTTGTGATAATATGCGTGTGGCGCATCTAAAAGGAGTGAGATATGCAAACACCATTAAGAAAAATTCGCTTAGAAGAGCAGCTAACAATTTCTGAAGTTGCCAACGCCATCAATTGTGATGTTGGTAACCTGAGCAGACTAGAGCGAGGAACTCAGGCTGCTTCATTAGAGTTGGCAGAAAGATTAGCTAGATTCTATGGCGATAAAATTACAGAAATGCAAATTCTGTACCCAAAAAGATACATGTAACAAAACTGCTCTTTAACATCTTATCCGCTCTCCTTGCAAACGGGAGAAAACTTAACTCACAGGATCGTGAGCAACGGACTAACTACGTCAAAAGGAATTTAACAAATGGACTACGCAATTTCACGCAACGTGCGAGCAATTGAGGCTCGTATTCGCAAAGGGATCATCTTAACCACACCTAAGCAAGTTGCTAAGGCTGTCGGTGTACACGAATCCCAAATCACTAGATGGCAAGCTGAGAACGGCTTTGTTGAGAAGGCGGCAAAACTGCTGGACGCAATAGGGTTCGATGCGCCTATTCAAGATGTGATTATTCAGGGAGATGAGGCTAGGGCATTAATTCAGATGCTAGAGCATGTCAGATACCCAAAAAGAAAAACCTCAAAGGCGGCAACCGATGAGGCTCAGATGGAACTTATTTAAATCAAAACGATTGAGGTAATTATGAACCAAATAGCTACTTTAGTAAACAGCAGTGAGCCAACAATGAATAGCTTGGAAATATCTGAGTTAGTCGAATCAAGGCATGACAAAGTTAAGCAATCCATAGAAAGACTTGCAAAACGCTCAGTTATTCAACTACCCCCAATGGGGGAAGTTAGGAATCACCTGAATCAGGTTGTAGCCGTTTATCAAATTAATAAGCGTGATAGCTATGTTATCGTCGCTCAACTTTCACCAGAGTTTACCGCTCGCTTAGTTGATCGCTGGCAAGAACTTGAATCTCAAAAACCTCTCATCCCTCAAACGCTGCCAGAAGCTTTACGTCTGGCGGCAGACCTAGCAGAGCAGAAACTAATCGTTGAGCAGCAATTAGCAATCGCAGCACCTAAAGCTGAGTTTGTTGATCGCTACGTTCAAGCTACTGGCTCACTAGGTTTTCGTGAGGTATGCAAACTATTAAAAGTCAAAGAGAACTTCTTTCGTAATTTCTTGTTGGCTAAAAGAATTATGTATCCATTAGCTGGAAAACTCGCCCCTTATTCTGAGCATTTAGATTGCAACAGATTTGAAGTTAAAACAGGCGAGAATCCTCACAATGGTCACGCTTACACGCAAACAAAATTTACCCCTAAAGGTATTCAATGGATAGCAGGTTTACTGGCTAGAGAGCAATTGGAGGCGGCATGACGAATACAGCGGAAGTATTCCAGTTCCCTGCGATACAGCAGGAGACAAAGAGAGTGGCAGATACTGATGATGGATATACGAGAATTGCCAATGAATTACTTGAATCACTTTCTTGCTGTAATTTAACTGTTAGGCAGCTAAGAGTAATGCTAGCAATTATCAGAAAAACCTATGGGTTTGGCAAAAAAGTAGACCGTATATCCGATTCTCAATTAGCTGACGTCTCTGGACTATCAAGACAGAACGTTAACAAGGCAAAGAAAGAATTGATTTCAATGAATTACCTCATTCTTGAGGGTAATAAAATTGGAGTCAACAAAGAGGTTTCAGCGTGGAAAAATCAATCTAGAGACAGTGTCTCTAACTTGAAGACTAAAAATGTCTCTAGCTTAGAGACAAATGAAGTCTCTAGATTGGAGACACACAAAAGAAATACTTTAAAGAAAAAAGAAATAACTAATATATCGTCCGAGAATTCTAACGAATCCTCTGACCGACCATCTGAAAAAGTTTTAATGGTTAAGCCTGATGCGGCTGTTAGCTCACCCAAAGGCAACAAGTGGGGAAATGCTGATGACCTGAAAGCGGCTCAATGGATTTACTCACAAGTCCTGATAGTCAGCCCAACAACCAAAGAGCCTAACTGGTCAACTTGGGCTAACGATGTTCGACTGATGAGACAGCTAGACGGACATACCCACCAAGACATTTGCAAAATGTTCAAATGGGCAAACAAAGATTCGTTCTGGTGTAGCAATGTTTTATCGCCAGCAAAACTCCGTGAGAAGTGGCCAACACTGGTTATTCAAAGTCAGCAGCCAAATCGGAATCAGCGAGCAGCGGAGCAAGCGCCATCACAAAGCTGGAACACTCGTGAAGCATGGGAGAATGAATTTATATGAAACCTAATCTGGCAACTGCAATTGCTAATCGTGATGCAGGCGCACTGGCTAGAATGGCTCAAAGCAGTACGCCACAGAAAGTAGTAAATCCTCAAGCCGAGCAACTAGTCGATGTGTTATTCCGAAACCTGAAACAAATCTTTCCTGCCTCAGTAAATACCATATTCAAAAACGAAAGCGACGAGCTAGCAGCTAAGCGCCAGTGGATCGCCGCATTTGCTGAAAATGGAATTACTACCCGTGAGCAGCTTCAAAACGGGATGCGACACGCAAGGGCAAGCGATAATCCATTCTGGCCTGCCGTTGGTCAATTCATCAGGTGGTGCAAGCAGGAAGACTTTACTCAGCTTGGATTACCCACCGAAGCCGAACTATACGAAGTATTCAAAAAGTATTGCTCTGAGCGAGGCTGGCGTAGATTTAATTGGCCATCAAATGCCTGTTACTGGATTGTCACGAAAGTTTACTCTGAAATGCGAAGCCGCAACCTATCGGATTCAGAGGTTATAAAACTTTGCGCCTCCGAGTTAAAAGTCATGGCCAATAAAATCAAAGCGGGCGAGAAGATACCCGATCCGATGTTGCAGCTTGAAAGCGCAGTGATACCTACCAAACGCGACAAAGCGCTATCAATCATCGCTGACCTGAAAAACAAACACGGGTTCAAGTAACACACCAAATCATAAGGACTTCTAGATGAAAAAATGCGAATCAAATGGAACAAAATACGCAAGCTATCTGTGTGACTTTATGCGAAAAGCGGCAAAGATAAAATCACCACACGGCAAGACCAGAGGGATATTTAAATACTCAGCCGTCGATACGTGGACAGGAGATAGCCTTGGTGAAGCGGTTTATTACGATGAAGGGAATGGAAAGCGAACACATTTAAACTTCTGCCCGTTCTGTAGCGGAAAGTTACATAGCGTAGATATCGGTGATTAAGCGAGGTGTTGAGTGATGAAAGGAACTGACTATAAAACTCTGATGTGGGCTTATGTGAATGAGTCTAGAAATCGCAAGAGAAAATATCTTAGGCAATGCAAAGATTATAACCGCAAATTTAACAGTAACTATCGCAGTGAAAAAGTATTGAAAAAGTTGCTACGTCTTGATTTTCAGAGCGTAACGGGAGGCATCTAATGCAGGGAACTAATTGGGTTAAGTGCTCCGAAAAAATGCCCGAACTAGGTAAGCCGTTGCTAATCATTGCTAGCGGGAAGCTGAGAAGATTTACTTACTACTTGGATATTGTTGATTGTGCGGAGTCATACAGGTTTTTTCAGCTTGCTGATGAAGATGCATGGGTATCAAAATTTCTAGTAACTCACTGGATGTATGTAGACAGCATCCCACTCCCACCAATGCCAGAGGGTGAATGATGGAATCACCACTTGCACGAATGATTAAGCAGCAGGTATTCGATGCCAACGTTGACAGGCTCGTAGAACTAAACGATGAGCAATGGGATTTCATACTGAATGACCAAGACGAACGCGCATGGTCTGGCGGTAATTACTACGGTCACGATTATGACGAATGGGAAATCTACATTGCCTACGATATCAAATATGTGAAAACAGGATTACGGGAGCCGTTGTTATGAGCGAACTCAAGAAATGCCCGTTTTGCGGCAGTGAAGCTGAATTAATAGATAACCGTCTAGGATGGTATGTTCAGTGTCAAAATGATGATTGTAGTTGCACTGTAATTGGCGAGAGAGTTCCTGAGCCACAATCCGAGGCGGAATCAGACGCTATTGATTGGGATTCAGTAAGGCAAACGGCAATCGCAGCATGGAACAGGAGAGTTAATGATGAATGAGTTAAAAAAATGCCCTTTGTGTGGCAGCAAAGTTAAATGGTGCGGAGAAAACGAGCCAGACCCAGAAGATAATCATATTTGCGACCATATCCAATGTACTAATGCTGGTTGTAGTGCTGATTTCTCTTTTATCCACAATAACGATATTTACCCCGATAATTCTGATGACATGACAGCGGAAGAATTAATGCAAATTGACCGTGATTATTCTGCACAGCGTTTTAACAGGAGAGCTAACAGTGAGTGATAAGCCGATTAAAATTCGAATTCTCATGCCCGGTCTAGGTTTTTACGAGCGAGAGGTTCAAGGTCAGGATGGTGACTATTTTGTCACAAACGAAAAGGGTCACGTTTGGTGGCTGGATGATATGGCGAATGACGGCATTCAATGGGAGTTTGTGAAATAGGAGGTTAACTTGGAAATAGAAATGGTCAAATGCGCCAATGGCATATTTGCACCAGCATTCGAACACGACCTACCACGTTTAACAAAATTCAAAAATGGCGAGATGTACACCTTCAGCGCCAAACTCACAAGAAACCCCGCTTTCCATCGAAAAATGTTCGTATTCTTCAAATTCTGTTTCGACCACTGGTGCGCAAATAAGGCAGGTCTCGACTGTATGGACGAGTATAGCCAATTTAACCGCTTCAGGAAGGATTTGACGATACTTGCAGGATTTTATGAGCAAACGGTAAGGCTAAACGGTGAAGTGCGCACAGAAGCTAAGAGCTTGTCATTTGCCAATATGGATTCAGATGAATTCGAACGCTGTTACAAAGCCATGATTAACGCAGCAATAAAACACATTTTCAGGGGATGCAATGAAATCACTGAGAATCGGTTACTGACATTCTTTTGAGGAGCAGCAAGAGAGATGAATAGATTACAAATAGCGATAGCAGGGTTAGCGCATTCGGTTGTTTTTACGCCAGAACCATTTATCCCGTGGGTTATGGAAGATGAGCGTCATGCTTACAGCTACCCAACATCAACTAAGCGCATCACAGGTCACGCAAAGATAAACCGAGCAGCCAAGAAACGGAGGGCGAGAAAGTGATTAGAACCAGACATGTAATTCTATTCTTTTCGATTGTTACTTTAGCGATGGGGTTTATGGGGGTATAGATGGCGCTTTATGAGGCAGGAAAACTAGCATTAGTTATTTTATCTCCAAATACATCGGAAATTGGTCGTTGCGTCACACTTACCAGAAGGCTACATGACGGTGAGTACTTCAAAGCACCGGACGGTTCTGAGTATCGATGCGATAACGCAACAGAAACATATCAGTGGATAGTTAGTGGTGATGTTTCGATTTATTTAGATGGCAAATTCAGTGGCATGAGTGTGTTCTCTGAAAGTGAGTTAATGTTGCTTGATGATGGTGAATGGGTATGTCAATGCGACCTCATGAAGGAGTTTATTTAATGGCTAACCAAAGGCGACGGCGCTGCAAAATATGTAGAGAGTGGTTTCATCCAAAGTACGAAAATATAGAGTGGTGTAGTCCGGAACATGGAACAGAATTAGCAATCAAGCGGCGAAGTAAGGAGAGAGAAAAACTAGAAGCCAAACTCAAGAAAGAACAGAAGCAAAAAGAAGTAAAAGCCCGCGATAAACTAAAAGCCCGCAAGTTAGCAGTAAAACCCCGCAGTTATTGGATTAAACAAGCACAACAAGCCGTCAACGCGTATATCAGAGAAAGAGACCGTGATTTGCCATGCATATCATGCGGAACGTTTCAATCTGCTCAGTGGGATGCTGGTCATTATCGGACTACCGCTGCGGCTCCACAACTGAGATTCGATGAGCGCAACATCCATCGGCAATGTGTTGTTTGTAATCAGCATAAATCGGGGAATCTAGTTCCGTATCGAGTAGAGCTGATTAATCGAATAGGGCGCCAATCCGTTGAGTCTATCGAGTGTGACCATGAACGGCATAAATGGACTATTGATGAATGCAAAACCATCAAAGAGGTTTTTAGGAAGAAATTAAAGGAGCTTAAAGATGGCTAGTTACAAATATAAGAGCCTTAACGTTGCCGTAGCTGTCGCTAGGAGACTAACAAGGGAGTCATTAAACACCTCATATTACAGTGTTGTCCAATTGCCGATGGGAGTTTTAACGGTTCAAGCAACGAGAGATGCAAAGAAAAGAAATAAATCAATTGTTTATTCAGTAGGTTGCGATAGGTATCACACAGTATTGCCGGAGGTAAGATGAGAGAGCGTAATTCTGACATTTATCTTCAACTGGCAAAGTCGCCAAGGAAGTCATATTTAGGCAAGGCTAGACGATTAACCCCACCACAAGAAAGATGGACGAGGGCGATCATATCTATATGGGCTGACGAAATGAAAGGCGGTGATTATCTTGGTTATGGTGGCGGCGGTGATGGTATCTGGCGTTTCATTACTGGATGGTCTGGTGAAAACATAGAACGCTTCACTAAGGTATTCGACCAGTTAAGCAAAGAAGGCTACACAGGACAGGAACTTGAAGAAAAAGCCAGAGCAATATTATTTCCTAAACAATCTCTCAGCGACATGTTTCAGCGCGCCAACGATGTAGATGAAGCTGATTTTGTAGAGAAAGCAATATTGAAAGCGTTCGACAAGTCCAATCCTATTTATGTTGTCGCCACTGATTACTATCTTGGCAGAAATACCCTGCAAACTCTCGCAAATTATATGCAAGAACAAATAGCACCTTGGCTGACTATCAAACAATGCATTGACCGTGTACGTTGGTGTATTAGTTTATTTAATGCGAAGTTGTATATGGTGATGCAAGATGAAATAGCGAGAGAGCGCTCACAGTATGGAGTTGAAATGAAAAATATTTCAGAAATTACTTGAAATTAAGTTATGAGTCTGTATATTTAGTGTATGCTCGCTCATGAAAGCAAAGAGCACAGAAAGCCTGATAGAGATATCGGGCTTTTTTATTGCCAAAATTCCAACTCTCCGGAATTTCCGGATAGTTCAAGTTTAACGTAACTACTTGAAAACGTTATCGTACGTAAATTCTTTAAGTCAAATTCAAGAGGTCGCCTAGTGCGGCCTTTCTTCGTATACGCCGCCACAGAATCAATCACCCTCGTTATCAATTAACACAAGAGCTGTGCGCGGCTATCTATTAACTAAATTCCTCCAACGTAGGGGGTGAGTATGAAATATATGAAAGACACCCCTGAATTCTGGGAGCAGGTATTTAACTACCTATCTCAATACAAAGAGCAAGGAATGTTTGCTGGCCTAGCTGGTACGGTTGCGATATTGCGCGGGCTGTATAATGGAGGCGGATGGTGGAAAACGCTACTAGATGGTTTCTTGTGTGCGTTCCTCGGTTGGTTTGCAAAAGACCTACTAGCATTTTTTGGTATGAGTGCTGATTTTGCTTACTTAGCAAGTGTAATGATTGGTTACTGGGGCGTAGCAAAAATAAGTGGAATGATTAAAGGTAAGGCGGGAGTGAATAATGACTGAACCTAAATGGCTAACTGAAGCTAGAAAAGAAATTGGCGTTTCTGAGCATACAGCTGAGGGCTCGAAAGCCGTCGACCAGATGTGGATTGATAGTAAGCTGCGTGGATTGGTTGGTACTGCGCGAAAAGTTCCTTGGTGTGCTGGTTTCGTCAATGCCATGCTAGAGCGTGCCGGTATTAAATCCCCTCGAAAAGATGCTTCAAGTTCATACGATAATTTCGGGCAAAAGCTAACAGAGCCTAAATATGGCTGCATAGTTCGCTTCTCACGCTCAGGCGGTGGTCATGTTGGTTTCTGTATTGGTAAAACTGAAAATGGCTCACTTCTTATCTTGGGTGGTAATCAATCAGACGCAGTAAACATCAAAGCATTTGGAACTGACCGCGTTGTTGCTTATCGCTGGCCTGATGGCGTTGAAGTAGACAACCGACCGCTACCTATTGGCGATGCTGCGATTTCAGTTAAAGAGTCGTGACATGAGTGCGCTAACTAAAATATTAGCTGGCGTTTGCGTGATCCTCGTGGTGTGGCTCGGTTGGGTGATGCGTGATTATGGTGATTTAAAGGACGATTACACCTTACTTAAAAAAGATAACGCTCAGCTGGAAGAGGATAACACGCAGCAAGCTAAAGTTATTGCCACTCAGTCATTTGAATTTAATCGTTTTAACCAAATGGCCACTACTGCTTATCGCTATGGGATATCTACTGATGCGAACTCAGAAAATAGAGTTATTGAGTATAGAAAAATACTTCAAAAAGAGCCTACCTGTGATTTGTACATTCCTGATGATATTGGTAACAGGCTGTACAACTACACAAAAGGTTTACGTTCCAGCGCAATGCACACCGATACCGGAGTCGTTAACCGAGCCGATGATAGTGCCATTACCTCCAGCAAGATAACGTATTGCCAAGCTGTTTACTGGATAGACCCATTAATATCAACCATTGATGGTGGTAACGCACGATTTAAAGCAATACGGGAAATTGAACAACAAAGAAATGCCCCAGATATCGGGGCGAAGCGAGAATAATAGTTCATGAATGTAACGCAACTATACGTTAATCATGAATGACCACAACCTTAAAAAGGTAGTAATCTCAAACGTATATTACAAATATGAGCCTCCAATTAGGGGGCTTTTAAATGGCAAAAAAATAGCCCCTGGTGTTGAGGCTTAAAAGTGTAGGAATATATATGAAACTAATAACTTAGCGATGTAATAACCATACCCCTCTTAATGTTACGTTACGAAAGTAAAGTTAAAAGAAAGTTACATTTATTCAAGTTTTGTAATCAGTAGTACGCATTTCACCCTGTGCACCACATGCACACACATCTAAAAACATCGAGCCAATATTTAGGTAATGAGTCTTTGAGGTAATCAGTTATAGCTGGTGCGCTTCGATGGGCTGATTTTCCTATGTGGCAAAGGCTCATTACTAAGTAAGGTAAGCACTATGAGTTGCAAAGGATACGTATACGCCATTGATAATAATGGCAAGGTAAAAATAGGATGCACTATAAACCCGAAGAGTAGATTGAGAAATATACAGACTCAGGGAGGCTTCATAAGTGCGAACATTTACCTATCAAACCCGTTATATGCATATCAGGATTTGGAGATATTAATTCACAAGAAACTAGGTGATTTTAGAGATATAGGTGAGTGGTTTAATGTGGATTTTGATTCTGCCTGCAAGGAAATAGAGGATGGGTATAAGCAATTGAAGCCCTCAGATCAAGAAGCAAAAAAGAAAGATATCGCCCTTAGTGCAGGTAATGCAATAGCTATGATTGCAGAAAAGTTAATAGCTGAAGGAAACAGTATAAATGCGGCTATAGTCCAGATGAGTCAAGCGTCTTGGACTAGCGAGGCTATGGACTTTGTTTTAAGTAAGTCACAAGGAGCTATTGATATAATTCTTGGTGTCTTGTTCATGTGCCCAACAGTAACCATTATTGATGGTGATGATGCATACATCGCGTTTCCTTATGGCCTTCAAATCACTACCGTGGATGAAATAAAACGCACTCATGACAAGCTAGAAATAGCACAAGATTGCGGATGTGAAGTGGAAGATGTTCCCGATTGGGATGAGTATTCCGCTGACATTACGGGGGTTAACTAATAAGCAACCGCTACTAGAAGAAATGCACAGGCTGGCAGCATAAGGATATCACCATGAAAATAAATACAACTGGACTAACAACGGGTCAATCTTTCGCAATTTTAGCAGTATGCATGATCGCCGCGCTATCAATAAGTTTCTTCGTGTCATGGTGCTTGCTGCATATTTGGAATTGGTTTGCTGATTCAGCAGGGTTCGATTTGGCAATAAGTATTAACTGGGGAACCGTGGTTGGATTATCAGTAATTCTGTGGGTTCTTAAATCGATATTTGGCAAGAAGGAATAGGTCGCTCAGCGGCCTTTTTTATTGGCAACAAAAAAGCCGCCAAGGAACTAGGCGGCAAAGCTTGGAGTAGTACTATGAAAGATGCCATGTAGGAGGCAGTAATGCTTGGAATTGCTTATGGCTTTACAATAATACAAATCAAATGCGTAACAATCAAGTAACCATTTGTTTCTAAATGGTAATATTCTCTAACAGCGAGTAAATCATGACTGAACTAGAATCACATCAAAAAATCCGCTTAGGCTTACTTAAGCTAACAGGCAATAACACCGCAGCAACCGCAAAGGCAATTAAACTCATCAAGGATGACCCACTTGAGTATGAGTTATTTTTCCAATTGTGGAGTAATAACAACGGCAACTTTGATAATGGAAGCGTAGACACGCTAACTAAGGTTGATTCCGTCTATCAACGAGTGCAGGAAACAAAGAAAACGTTATTCAACGATGAAGTAGCAGAATAACCAATCACAAAGCTCATCATGGTGGGCTTTTTCATTAAAGCGCCACGCTCGGCGCTATCAATAAAACCAAAGAACCTTTCAGGATAAGCCTTGAGGATAACCAGTAGTGGTTTGGTTAACCCTCTTTGGGCTGGTTACTCCTGAGCGCAAGGTTTATCTCTAAAAGGAACTAACCATGTTAACTCATAATGAACTTATTGAGCTGTTGGATTATGAGCAATGTACTGGATTATTTAGGTGGAAATTTAGCAGGTGGCCTGTGACTACAGCGGGGCAGGTTGCAGGAGGGCAACAAAATAACCAGTACGTAATTATATCTATCAATAAGAAAAGATATTTGGCTCATAGGTTGGCGTGGTTTTATGTTTATGGACGCTGGCCTGTCATGCACTTAGATCATATCAATGGCGATAGGACTGATAACAGAATTGCCAACTTAAGGGAATGCTCTAGAGTTCAGAATCAGTGTAATCGACCAACCCCAAAAAATAACACATCAGGCGTTAAAGGAGTGTACTGGGAAGGAAGGTCTAAGAAGTGGAGGGCAGTAGTGGTTTTTAACAAAAAGAAAAAGCATGTTGGAATGTTTGCAAATCTTTTTGATGCTGAAATGGCGGTAAAAAAGGCGAGAGATAGTTTGCATGCTGAATTTTCAAATCATGGGGCAAGCTCTATATAAGGAATGAATATGGCTAAAAGACCAGACTGGGAAGCCATCGAGTCGGCTTATCGGGCTGGCTTGTTGTCCATACGGGCTATTGGGGAAAAGTACGGCGTTAATCATGCGACCATAATAAAAAGGGCTAAAAACGAAGGATGGCAGCGAGACCTAACAGAAAAAGTAAAGTCAGCCACTCTAGCAAAAGTAACCAAGGCGGTAACCACTAAAAGTAACCACTCAGGAATGGTTACAGATGGTGAAATTATCGAGCAAGCCTCTGATGTTGCAGCTGAAATTATACTTGAACATAGGGTTAATCTTTCTAGATGGAGGGGGATAGCTAGCAAGCTAGGTGACTTTCTGGATGATGTCGAATTCACTGAGGAAAATCATAGTTCACTATCAAGAACTTTATCAGCTGGCGTTGATGCACAAATCAAGATCATCAAAGCAGAACGAGAGGCGTACAACATCGACAGCGAGAGCAAAAACAACAATACAGACACAATATCCTCTCTGATGGACGATTTATCTAAGGAATAATCATGAAGCCAGAACATCTTGCATTATTGAGAGATAAGCTCTGGCGATTGAATCATCTCTACTGGATAACCAATAAAGAAGGTAAACCAGTTCGATTTAAAATGACGCCTGAGCAGCTTGAATACTTTGAAGGGATGCACACGCGAAACATTATCCTGAAGGCTCGTCAGCTTGGCTTCACTACTGAGGTCTGCATTATCCAACTAGACGCAGCGTTATTTGAGGCGGCTAAATGTGCATTGATAGCCCACACACTTAACGATGCTAAGCGACTATTCAGGGAAAAGATAAAGTATGCCTATGACAAGCTACCCGATGAAATCAAAGCGGCTAACCCAGCGAGTAATGATGCGGCTGGTGAGCTGGTGTTTAGCAAAGGCGGCTCGCTTTATATCAGCACGTCATTTCGTGGCGGTACACTCCGATATTTACATGTATCTGAGTTCGGCAAGATATGCGCTAAGTATCCAGAGAAAGCTCGTGAGATTGTCACTGGTGCGTTTGAGGCAGTATCAAGCGATTGTTTCACGACGATTGAAAGTACAGCGGAAGGTCGAGCAGGTTATTTTTACGATTACTGTCAGTCTGCTGAGAAAGCGCAAATTCAGAGCAAGGCTCTCTCTAACCTAGATTGGAAATTCTTTTTCTTCTCATGGTGGAAGAATCCTGAATATGCCATTAACCCTGTCGAGCAATTACCGCAGCGATTAGTTGACTACTTCGATGAAATGTCTAGTAAGTATGGTGTTCAATTAAACGAGCGCCAGAAAGCATGGTATTACGCCAAAGAGAAAACGCTCGGCGACGATATGAAGCGAGAATACCCGTCAATACCGTCTGAAGCATTTCAGCAATCTGTTGAAGGTGCTTATTACGCTAAGCAATTCCGATTCCTATATGAAAATAAACGCATTGGCGCACTCCCTGATAATTCACACTTACCTGTGCATACGTATTGGGATATCGGCGTAGGTGACTCAACATCAATCTGGTTTATTCGTGAAGTTGGTGAGGAATTTCACGTTATCGACCATTACTCAAACAGTGGTGAAGGTCTTCGTCACTATATGAAAGTGCTGAAAGATAAAGGCTACACATACGAGAGTCACAATGGCCCGCATGATATTGAGAATAGGGAATTTGGCTCTGATGCCAAATCACGGAAAGAATTGGCCCGTGAAGGTTATGAAATTGACGGGCAAGTTTATTCAATACGATTTAATGTCGTGCCAAGGGTGTCTATCGATGAAGGCATTGAGGCGGTACGTGAAATATTGCCGCTCTGCGCTTTCGACGAGCATAAATGCAGCGAAGGAATCGCACACCTTGAAGCCTACCGTAAAGAGTGGGATGACAAAAAGGGATGCTGGAAAGATAAGCCACTTCATGACTATACATCACATGATGCTGATGGGTTCCGTTATTTTGCTGTAAGTAGACGGAACGTTAAACGACTAACCGAGAAACTAGAATTCAACTGGAACTAATATGAATACAAACGTTGATTATAAACATCCAGCGTACAGCGAGTTTTTGCCTGAGTGGGACATGATCGGCGATTGTGTTGATGGCGAACGAGTTGTAAAAAGTAAAAAAGAAAAATACTTACCACATCCAGCGGATAAAAAGGATGCTGATGACAAAGATAACTCACGTTACAAGAGTTATCTGGCGAGAGCTTCATTCCTTAATGCTACGGGTAGAACGTTAAGTGGCCTACTCGGTAGAGCATTTGGCAAGCCAGTAAAGATTAGCGT
>NZ_JAMPRR010000045.1:0-19579 GCF_028483405.1 Providencia sp. PROV076
ATTTAGATGGCGATATCGACCCAAGCACTGCGGTGATCATGACTAACGGCACCAAAGGCACGGCAACATTCGACGCCGATGGTAAGCTAGTTTACACCCCAAATCGTGGGGAAGTGGGCACCGATACCATCACCTACCAAGTGACCGACAAAAACGGCAACGTGTCCAACACTGCGACCGTCACTGTCACTATCGATGCGGCGCCAGTAGCGAACGACGACGATGGTGTGACCAAAGAGGGTGCGCCAGTGACAATCGATGTGCAGCACAATGACACCGACTTGGATGGTGATATCGACCCAAGCACTGCGGTGATCGTGACCAACGGCACCAAAGGCACGGCAACATTCGACGCCGATGGCAAACTGGTTTACACCCCGAAGAAAGGGGAAGTGGGGATTGACACCATCACCTACCAAGTGACCGACAAAAACGGCAACGTGTCCAACATAGCTGAAGTAACGATTGAAATTACACCATCATTACCATCAGTTGTGGATGTTTATGAAAAAGGGCTCAGAACAGATGGTACTGCGGATAGTGCTTTAGCCGTGACAACAGGGACAATAATATTAGCAAATCCTAATGATAAGCCGACTACAGAGCAGGATCTCAAAATCACAGAGCCTACAACGACTCTGACATCAGGCGGTAAACCTGTTATATGGGAAGTAACAAGTGATGGCTTTGTAGGCAAAACCTCAGAAGGCAAAGACGTTATTTCTGTTACCGTCACAGATATCAAGAATGAAAATGGCCAAACTAGTGTTGATTATCATATTGATTTGAAAGGCCTTGTTGATCATCCTGCAGGTACAGATTCACTCAAAATTGATTTTGGATTAAGTAATGGCATAGATATTGTTGATACTGAAATTATTATTCATGATGATAAGCCATTCTCTGATAATGTTGAAGTCGTGGTACAAGCCCCAACTAATAATACATTCTATGCGAATGTAATTATTTCATTAGACTTATCTAGCAGCATGGGGAAAAGGGATAGCGGAATTTCAGATGAAAGTTCGAGAACAGCGATAAAAACACGCTATGATGCCGCGCTAGATTCAATCGAGAGTTTATTAAATAGCTATGAAGAGCGCTTAAATAGTGCTGATTCAGGTGATGTTCGTGTAAGTTTGAATGGTTTTGCGGATGAAGCATCGGTTATCAATCCATCATTACAAACAACGCATGGTACTTCACATTGGTTTACTTTGGATGAAGCTAAAGATTTGATCAATAGTCTAAAAGGTAATCAAGGTAAGATATCACATAGCTTAAATATTGGGGTTAATACTAACTATGACGCGGCATTACAGCAAATCGTAGATAGTTATAATAATCTTCCAGCAAGTGGTACAGGTCCTGTGACGGAGCAATCTGTTGATAATACCTTCTTCTTTATTAGTGATGGAACACCTAATATGGGGAATAATGTTTATGATCCAGGAATAAGTGAGCAGTCACCTCAAGATTATGTTCCAGGAAGTGCTTATACCGATATTGGTGAAGATAAGTGGACTGAATTTTTGGTAGATAATGGAATTCGTTCTGTTGCAATCGGAATTGGTCAAGACATGGTGACTGTCAATAATGGAAAAACTGGTTCAGATTATCTGAAACCCGTTGCTTTCGATGGTAAACATGGCACTGATAATGACCAGAGTGACGTGATTGTGTTGAAAGACATGAGCTCTTTAGGCAATATTTTGAGTAAATATGTGCCAAATGAAAATGTCATTGAAAGTAGTTTTTCTAAAGGTAAAGATGCAACTTCATCTTTAACCTTTGGTGCAGATGGAATGAAATCAATTAGTGTTGAAGTCGATGGTATAACTTACAAATATGATCCATTAAATAAATCAGTGTCATTTGATGGAAATGATAAAAGTAATTGGGCTGATTTCGGTAACGGTGAAATCGCGATTAAGACCAATGCTGGTGGGCTCTTTTCAATTTCTTTAGGAGAGAAAAACTTCGGTGATTTCTCTTATCGACCAAGTACAACACGCCCAGTTGGTGTTGATAAAGAAGAGTTTACTTTAACTCTAACAGATAATGACGGTACGAGTTATCAACCTTCAATTACTGTGAATATAAGTGATCTTAAAGAGTCTACGAGTGTATCACCAATCACGAGTGACCTTTCATTACTGAAGCTATTTTCACAAGAAAATACTATGGAGCTGCATGAAATGGATGTTGATGGGAGTATTGCATCAACCAATTTGAGTGGTTTCATGAATTCATCGCTAGATGCGTTACAAGAAAACCAAGCTGCAATAATCTAAAATTATAATTATGGGGGTATTAAAAATAATGCCCCCAACATTTTAATATATTTATATGAATGGAAATGTTAATGAGTAATAAGGCTGGTTAACCCTGCCTCTTTATTTTATTAATATTAATATTCCTAATATTAATAGGTTGAAATGTATTTACATCCTTCTTTATAGACATATATTTAAAATATGAAATTAAGAGCTTTTAATATTCTGGCTATATTCTTATTGAGTGTATTCTCTGTGAATACAGTAGCTGATGTTATTGAATTGAGAAATTTACTTAAAGATTCTTTATATAATACGCCTGAAGTTCAAGAAGCTTATGCGAATTACCAAGCCGCACAAAGTAATGTGAAAATGGCAAACTCCGGGCACTATCCAGTGGTAAGTGTGATGGGGACACAGCCAGTTGCTCAACATCATAAATATGATAGTAATTCTATGGAATCAGGGTTTCATCCAGGAGTGAAAACAACAATGAATGTTTATGCTTGGGGAGGAATAGAGGCTGGTGTTGATAGAGAAAAATTCAAACAAGAATACTATGAGAATCAATATGTTCTTTCACAAGAAGATATAAGCGTTCGAATTAGTCAGCTTTATTTACTTATTTTAAGAAATAAAGAAACACTTGTTGTCATTGATGAAAACTTAGCTCGTCATCAACATATATTAGAGAAATTAAATACGATAATTCAGTATGACCCTGGTCGTTCAAGTGAATTAACGCAAGTTAAAGCACGTACTTTGAAAGTTGAGATGAACCGAGCTGAAGTAGAGCGGAATTTAAATTTAGCGTTAAGTCAGCTATCGATATTAACGCAAAGAAAATTATTAGCAGATCAATTTCTTGACCCGTTTCGAAATACTGATAGCACTGAAATTTTACGGAACTTTCAAGAGAGTAATCTGGAAAATAACCCAAGTTATAAAGCACAGGTTGCCGATGCAAAAAGCCTTGATGCAGATGTTAAAGTCGCAAGTGCAATGAGAAAACCTGCACTAAACTTAGAAATAAATGCAACTCCTGATAATAAAGAGGTTTTTTTACGTGTTTCTTGGAATATCTTTGACCAAGCTAGTTATTATAGTGAAGCACAAAAAGAGTATGCATTATTAGCATCCAATGAGCGAATTAAAATAACATTTCGTGAAATTGAAGAAATGAGCCAATCCGCAGCTATAAATATGATGAAAAGTGAAGAACAAGAAGCTATAGCTAAAAATTATATTTTGGAACAAAAAAAAGTTGTCAGCAATTATGAAAAACAATTTACGATTAACCGTCGTTCATTGATTGATTTATTAGATGCTTATAATGAGTTAGCAAATATACAGACAAGTGCAGTCACTTTGAAAAATGATTTTAGAGACGCGACACTTAGTTATCTTAGTGTGCAGGCAAAAATGTCTGCATGGATGAATCAATAAGTGCTAAAAATAACATGAATATTATTAATAATATATCCCTAGTTACTGCGTGGTTAGGGTATGCGATCCTGCCAGAGGTATTACTATCTCAAACAAAAAGAAAGGGTGATAAATCAATAGATTACTCCTCTCTTGTTAACGTGTTAAATTCACATCAATTCGATAACCAGTTGATTGAGATTGATTTAAAAACTATCCCGACTATTGCTGTTCCTTTTATTATATTACTTGAAAATAATGAGTCTATTGTTATTAATAAAATAGAAGAAAACAATAATGAACGTTATTTTGAAATCTTAACGAAAGAAGGAATTTGTCAGTCAATTAGCATTGAAATGCTATCAAAAAATTATTCAGGGTATAGTTGGTTTATAAAACGAAATATAAAATCTGAGAGCCGTTCTGAAATTGAAAAATACGAAAAAAATCATTTTTGGAAAATAATTTGGCAGTTTAAAAAGTATTATTATCAAGTTATCGTAGCTTCATTCGTAATTAATGTTTTGGCGTTAATTAGCTCCCTATATGTCATGAATGTCTATGATAGAGTGATCCCAAATCAAGCGTATGAAACATTATGGGTATTATCGATAGGTGTTCTGCTAGCAATATGCTTTGAATTTTTAGCAAAAATGCTGAGGGGTTACCTTCTTGATATTGCTGGGAAAAAAGCTGATATCATAATAAGCGCTATGTTATTTCACCGAGTAATGGGGATTCGCTTAGATAAAAAACCATCTTCATCTGGCTCTTATGCAAATAATTTACGTGATTTTGAATCCATCCGAGAATTTATGACGAGTGCTAGCTTGATAGCGCTTGTTGACCTGCCTTTCATTCTGTTGTTCATTGGCGTGATCAGTATGATTGGCGGTTATCTCGCATTAGTTCCATTGACTATTATTCCTATCGTTATTATCGCTGGTATTTTGATTCAAAAACCTTTAGCTGAGGGCATTAATGCATCAATGAAAGAAACCTCTCAGAGACAGGGTTTAGCCGTTGAAGCTATCGAAGGTATTGAAACGTTAAAGTTGAATAATGCAGTCAATTGGGCTCAACAGCGGTGGGAAATATTAACAGAGAAAACGGCATTCGCATCCATAAAGGTCCGTAATTTAACCAACTTTATGTTGAATTTCAGTGCGGGAATGCAACAAATCAATACTGTTGCATTAGTTTTTGTTGGTACCTATTTGATCCATGCTAGTGATGTAGACTCACGCATTACTATGGGGGGATTGATTGCTAGTGTAATACTGTCTGGGCGAGCATTAGCACCTTTAGGACAAATTGCAGGCTTAGCAACGCGTTTTCAATCTGCTCGGACAGCGTTAAATGGTGTTAAAAATATTTTTGAACGTCCAATTGAGCGCGAAGATCATAAAAAATATATTTCACCGACCTCCGTTAGAGGTGCGTTGACGTTATCTAATGTCAGCTATCGTTATAATAAAGATAGCCAACCAGCCTTGGAAGATATTAATTTAAATATTGCTGCTGGAGAAAAAGTGGCCATTTTAGGCAAAATCGGCGGTGGAAAAAGCACCCTTTTAAAATTATTAACTGGGCTATATGAGCAGCAAGAAGGCAATATATTTTTAGATGATATAGATATTCGCCAAATAGACCCTATTTACTTAAGAAGTAAATTGGCGATGTTAACACAGAAACCACGGTTATTTTTTGGTTCATTGCGTGAAAATCTAGACCTTGCCCGCCTTGACGGTTATTCCTCTGATGACGACTTAATTCATGCGTTGCAGCGTTTTCATTTAGATAAAATAATTCGCCAACATCCGGCTGGCTTAGATATGCCACTAGGTGAAGATGGCTTAGGTCTTTCTGGCGGCCAAAAGCAAATTGTCTCTTTAGTACAACTGACATTGCATAATCCACAAGTTGTTTTATTAGATGAGCCAACCACAGGAATTGATGTTGAAACGGAAAAAGACGTATTAGCGGCTATTGGTGAATGGACAAAAAATAAAACACTTATTGTTGTGACACATAAATTACCTATTTTGAGTTTAGTCGATCGTATTATTGTTGTTGATAATGGCCGAATTGTACTAGATGGCCCTAAAGATTCGGTGCTTAAAACATTAGAAAAGAAAGATGATATAGAAAAAGCAGTGAACACAGATAAACCGAGAGTTCAGCGCCCAGCTGTGCCACAAGTTCGTATTGTTTCACAGGTTAGACACGCTATAAAACAACATGAAGGGAAGGTTGAACATGAACAAGCATAAGCAATCTTCCGAGAAGAGCAAAAACAGTTATCAATCTCATGATTTTTCACATGATTTACAGTCAGTGATGAAAAAAGAGCGGCATACATTACTGTTTCTTCCGATCCTATTCTTAGCACTGTTATTGACTGTTTTTATTATTTGGGCTTATTTCAGTGATTTAGAAGAGATAATTCGAGGCCAGGGAACGATTATTCCTAGTAGTCGTGAACAAGTCATTCAAAGTATCGATCCCGGTAATATTGAAGAAATGTTTGTTAAAGAAGGTGATATCGTTGAAAAAGGGCAAATTCTTCTCAAGTTAGATGATGCAAGAAGTATGGCAGTCTTGCGGGAAAGCCAAGCGAAGGTACAAAATTTAGAAGCAATATATATCCGATTATATAGTGAATCACGTAATGAAGAACCTGACTTTTCGGCAGTCAATGACCAAAAGTTAGTGGAACGTGAAATGAATGCATTTAATGCAAAAAAAAGGCAAAGAGACGAAGCTATTGCGGGTTTAAGACAAAGTAAAAACTTATTAGATAGAGAAATTGCAATCACTCGACCTTTAGCTAAAGAAGGCTTGGTATCACATGTGGAATTGTTACGCATGGAAAGACAGTCTGTTGAGCTAGCAACACAAATCAATGAGCGTGAAAATAATTATATTGCAGAGGCGAATGAGGAATTAATTCGTGTTGGTTCTGAGCTTGCTCAAGCCAAAGAAAATATGGGCATGCGTGAAGATCATGTTATACGTTCAGAGATTCACGCACCTGTACGTGGTATCGTGAAAAATATTAAAATCACGACAGTGGGTGGCGTTGTTAATACCGGGCAAGATATCTTAGAAATTATTCCATTAGATGACAAATTAATGGTTGAGGCTTATATTCGGCCACAAGATGTTGCTTTTTTAAGACCAGAGATGCCTGCAGTAGTAAAAATAACCGCTTATGACTATGCTATTTATGGTGGGTTAAAAGGGACTGTAAAATTGATCAGCCCTGACACTTTAAGTAATAACAATCAGCGTAATGATTTAAAATTAAATCAAGAAGAAACGTTTTATCGTATTATTGTTGAAACAGAAACGAATTACTTACTCGATAAAAATAACAATAAAATGGATATCATTCCTGGAATGATTGCTTCCGTTGATATTAAAACGGGTGAGAAAAGTGTTTTTGATTACCTTATTAAGCCGATCACACGGATGAAGCAGGCATTAACCGAAAGATAAATTCCATACGTCAACGATATTATTTTTATAACAAAATAATAGTATTTTAGTTATATTTCCGTGTGTTGTGTTATATATGACTCAGCGGAACATGCGATAAGACAAGACAAGATGAGAGCATTATTAAGCTCTCATCTTACTCAAACTTAAATATCAGGGTAATGCTTCATGACTCACTGGTCATGGTTTCTAACTGTTCCTGCAAATCCATCCACTCCATTTCGACATCTTCAAGCGCGGCTTTATGTTCAGTTTGTTTTTTCAAACATTCCGTCAATTCAGCTTTCTTATCTTGTTCATAAATGGAAGCATCAGAAAGTTTTGCTTCTAGCTCACTCAGCGCGTTGGAGTGTTTATCCATCTGCTTTTCCAATTCCGTAATTTTTTTACGGATAGGCTGAGTTAACTGACGAAATTCAGCTTCACGACGTTTTTGATCTTTTCTATCTTGTGCTGTAACCGTTGCCGCGGCTGCTGGCTTGTCTTTCTCTTGTTGATCACGAACTTGCTGTAATTCGAGCTTATTTTGCTCAGCTAGCCATTGTTGGTAATCTTCTAAATCACCGTCAAATTGCTCGACAGAACCGCCATGGACTAAATACAGTTCATCGGTGGTGGTACGCAGTAAATGCCTATCATGGGAAACGACAACTAAAGCCCCTTCGAAGGCCATTAAGGCTTCGGTAAGTGCTTGGCGCATATCTAAGTCCAGGTGGTTAGTTGGCTCATCGAGTAGCAGTAAATTTGGGCGCTGCCAGACGATTAAAGCGAGTACTAAACGGGCCTTTTCACCGCCAGAGAAACGGCCGCTTGGGTCAGTCACTTGGTCGCCTTTGAAGCCAAAACCACCTAAATAGTCACGTAACTGCTGCTCAGTTTGCTCTGGTGCAAGGCGAGCAAGATGCTGCAAAGGTGACTCTTCAGGGTGTAAATACTCTAATTGGTGCTGGGCGAAATAACCGAGTTTAATCCCTTTTGCGAGGGCGATTTCTCCCTGCAATGGTGGTAAATCACCCGCTAACATTTTGATTAAAGTTGATTTACCCGCGCCATTGCGCCCCAGTAGGCCAATGCGTGAACCCGGTACTAAGTTCAGTTTAATGGATTGCAAAATGACTTTTTCACCATAGCCAGCGCTGACTTTTTCCATTTTTAATAATGGATTCGGTAAGCTTTCTGGTTTACGGAATGAAAAATGGAATGGGTTATCCACATGAGCCGGAGCGACCATTTCCATTCTTTCAAGCATCTTAATACGGCTTTGTGCTTGTTTGGCTTTGGTGGCTTGCACTCTAAAGCGGTCAATATAACTTTGTAAATGCGCCGCTTTGGCTTGTTGGCTTTCATATAACGCTTGCTGTTGAGCGAGCTTTGTTGCGCGTTGGCGTTCAAATGACGAGTAGTTACCCGTGTATTCAAACATCGTTTCTTGTTCGATATGCAGGACTTTATCAATAATCGGGTCGAGGAAATCCCTATCATGGGAAATCAAAATCAGGGTGCCTTGGTAGCTTTTCAACCATTTTTCTAACCAAATTACTGCATCTAAATCAAGGTGGTTGGTCGGCTCATCGAGCAGCAACAAATCTGAGCGGCATAACAAAGCCTGCGCCAAGTTCAAACGCATTCGCCATCCACCGGAAAATGATTTTACTGGGGAATCTAGCTGTGCTTGGCTGAAACCTAAACCATGTAGCAAACTGGATGCGCGAGAACGGATAGTCCATGCATCAATGGCATCAAGTTGCCCATGTACGACAGCAATGGCATGGCCATCATTTTTTTCATTGGCTTGCTGAAGTTTTTGTTCTAAGGCTCGGAACTCGCGATCACCATCAATCACATACTCAAGAGCGGGCACATCAAGCGCAGGGGTTTCTTGGTTCACCCATGCCATGGACCAATTGCTTGGAAAGGTTGCAGAACCTGCTTCAGCTTGTAATTCGCCTTTTAATAACGCAAGAAGCGTCGATTTACCGCAGCCGTTTTTACCCACTAAACCAACTTTTTGGCCGGGGTTAATAGTCGCAGTGGCATTGTCCAGCAGGACACGAACACCTCGGCGAATTTGGAGTGAAGAGAAAACAATCATAGCAACCGTCTATTAAAAATATGTTAAATTATCAACGTATATACTCTAAATAATTCACGGTACTGTTAGGCGACAAGCAAATGAGTCGCTAGGAGCCTACTTAAGCAGGTGACTAGTGCGAATGCGCGTAGTCAACAACACAGCAACGTGAAGTATGACGAGTATAGCAGGCTGCATGGTAACGGAAAATGTTCCGTCTGACACGCCTTTGAGGAGGGAAAGATGTCAAATACACCGAAAGTGCTAGTGGTCTATGCTCACCCGGACCCCGACGAATCTATGGCTAATAAGGCGTTACTGGGTGCTATACATGATTTTGACCATGTAACTGTGCACGATTTATACGCAATTTATCCAGATTATTTTATTGATGTTACCGCGGAACAAAAATTATTGTGCCAGCACGATATCATTGTTTTTCAGCATCCCCTTTATACTTATAGTTGCCCTGCATTGTTGAAAGAGTGGTTTGACCGCGTGTTAACTCGCCGTTTTGCTACCGACGTGGGGTATCAAAAATTAAAAGGCAAATACTGGCGCTCGGTGATCACCACCGGAGAGCCCATTCACGCTTACCAATATGATGGGTATAACCATTACCCACTCACGGAAATACTTCGCCCATTTGAATTGACCGCATTAATGTGTGATATGCAGTGGCTGGAACCAACCATTATTTATGCAGCACGTCGGCAGCCGAAAGAACGCTTTGAACAGCTTATTGATGACTACCGCCAATGGATGCAACAACCACTAGGCGCGGGAGGGTTATCCTAATGTCAGAACTGGGGCTATTTGAGTCCGTTATTATTTTCCTCTGTGCAGGGGTAATAATGGTGCCGATCGCACAAAAAATCCGCTTAGGTGCTGTGCTTGGGTATTTGCTTGCAGGGATCATGATTGGGCCATTTGTTTTCGGCTTTATTCGTAATGTTGATGATATTTTACACTTCTCCGAAATGGGGGTGGTGTTCCTGATGTTTCTCATTGGTTTAGAGCTCAAGCCTTCTAAATTATGGGAACTTAGGCGCTCGATTTTTGGTGTTGGTACGCTTCAAGTGGTTGTGACCGCTGCTATCATGGCGTCATTGTTATTTTTAGCCAAATTCTCTTGGCAAGCCGCCATTGTCGGTGGATTAGGAATGGCGATGTCTTCAACGGCAATGGCACTTCAGTTGATGAACGAAAAAGGGATGTCCAATAAAGAAAGTGGGCAACTTGGTTTCTCTGTTTTGTTATTTCAAGATATGGCCGTTATTCCTATTATGGCGCTGATCCCATTGTTAGCCGGGGACTCCGCAACCAGCGATTGGCAAAAAATTGGCTTGAAAATAGTAGCATTCGCAGGCTTATGGGTAGTTGGCCGCTATTTATTACGACCGATGTTCAGGCTTGCCGCTAAATCTGGCGTTCATGAAATTTTTACGGCTGCAGCATTACTGGTGGTATTAGGCTCCGCACTTATTATGGAAAGCCTTGGGTTTTCTATGGCACTGGGCACCTTTATGGCAGGGGTCATGTTAGCGGAAACAGAGTTTCGCCATGAACTGGAAATTAATATCGAGCCATTTAAAGGGTTATTACTGGGGCTATTTTTTATTTCAGTAGGTATGTCATTAAATTTAGATGTGCTATGGGCCTATTTACCACAAGTATTGATTGCCGTTGCAGTATTAGTCGGAGTCAAAGCATTGGTACTTTACGGCCTGAGTTTAGCGGCTAGGCTTCGAAATGGTGCAAGAGCGCAATTTTCCGGGGTACTTAGCCAAGGTGGTGAATTTGCTTTTGTGATCTATGGAACTGCCTTTGGGGCAAGTGTGATTAATGAATGGCAAATGGACTTACTGCTGGTGGTTGTCACACTTTCCATGATGACTACGCCACTTGTGATGCAGCTGATAGATGCCTATTTGAACTACCGTTATAATCAACAACCAGCCTCGAGTGAAAAACCGTTTGTGGAAGACAATGACCCGCATGTTATTTTGGTCGGTTTTGGCCGCATGGGGCAGGTGGTTGGCCGCTTATTGATGGCTAACAAGGTTAAAATCACCGTGCTAGAACAAGATGTTACAGCAATTGGTACCATGCGCCGCTACGGCTATACCGTATATTATGGTGATGCGCGTGAACTGCAGTTATTGCGTTCCGCAGGAGCAGATAAAGCGAAGTCAATTGTGATCACCAGTGATGTGCCAGAAGAAGTGATGGAAATTGTGCAAATTTGCCAAGAAAATTTCCCTAACTTGCATATTATTGCACGCGCTAAAGGTCGTCTTGAGGCACATGAGCTATTACAATGTGGGGTCACTGATTTCAGCCGTGAAACATTCTCAAGTGCGCTTGAATTAGGTAGTAAAGCTCTTGTTAGCACAGGAATGCATCCTCATAAAGCCTATCGTGCCAAACAGCATTTCCGCCGTTTAGACATGAAAATGCTCAGGGATATCTACCCTGAAAATGAAAATAGTGATAGCGGGCAAATTTCACGCATTAAAGAGGCGCGCCGTGAACTTAATGAGCTCTTTGAAAAAGAAATGCAACGAGAGCATCGCCAGCCTCATAGCTGGAATAATGAACAATAAGGGTTAGAAATGTCTTCAACACGTAAACGCTTTATTGCAGGGGCGACTTGCCCTAAATGCAAGTCACAAGACACTTTAATGATGTGGCGTGAAGATAAAATTGATGTTGTGGAGTGTGTCAATTGCGGTGACCAACAGCGCCAAGCGGGGGATGAAGCAACGGGGCATGTTAGACAAAAAGAGCAGGTTATTGGAATTTTTACACCTGAATAATAGAAATTTGTCAATTCTCAATACATCATCATAGTTTTTCGGTACAATTGGCAAAAATTTTTCCCTTACGGGTAGTAGGAGATGTCATGAAAGTAGCAAAAGACTTGGTGGTCAGCTTGGCTTATCAAGTAAGAACAGAAGACGGTGTTTTAGTTGATGAATCACCAGCAAGCGCACCAATGGACTATTTGCATGGTCGTGGGTCTTTAATTTCAGGTTTAGAAAAAGCATTAGAAGGCCGTTCTGTAGGCGAAAACTTCGATGTTGAAGTAGCTTCAGATGACGCATATGGTCAATACGATGACAACTTAGTTCAACGTGTTCCTAAAGATGTATTTATGGGCGTTGATGAGCTAGAAGTGGGCATGCGTTTCTTAGCTGACACTGACATGGGCCCTGTTCCTGTTGAAATCACCGGTATCGAAGGTGATGAAGTTATCGTTGATGGTAACCACATGTTAGCAGGTCAAAACCTGAAATTTAATGTTGAAATCATGGCTATCCGTGAAGCAACAGAAGAAGAAATTGCACATGGCCACGTCCATGGTGCAGGCGGTCACGACCATGACCACGACCACGAAGGTGGTTGCTGTGGTGGTGGCGGTCATAGCCACGGTTCAGAAGGCGGCTGCTGCGGTGGCGGTGAAGGCCACGGACATGGTCACAAACAAGGCGGTTGCGGCTGCCACTAATACGCGGTATTAGTGTTTGTAAAAAAAGGAAGCGAAAGCTTCCTTTTTTGCATTTAAAATCAATGGTTTTGCATTCTAAATTAATAATGTGGTGGCGGCGTTTCTTCTTCAGGTCTTGCTAAGTGAGAATCTTGGGATGATTTCAGTCTTTCAGCCACAATGCGCAAGTGTTCTTGAAGGCGGCTCATTTGCATTTGCTGGTCAGTAATAACCTGATTAAGTTGCTCAATAGCCAGTTCTTGAAAGGCAACTTTACTTTCTAAAAGTTCCAAACGTTGTTCAAATGTATCAGATGAGTCCATATTCGACTCTCCTTAAGCGTTTATATCGTAATTAAACCATCATAATAACCGAACATTACAAATCAACAGATAAGTTTTAGTTAAAGATATAGGCGATGAAACGACTTTTTGTTAATGTGGTCTCAGTAGTTCTTATATTTTTTAATACTCAATGGGATAACGGGTCTAAACTTAAAGAGCCCTATCCACAAAACGAATAGTTCGCTATTCGAATATAATCGAATAAAAGTTATCGGAGACTAGGATGAAATCACTGTTTAAGGCAAGCCTTTTAGCAACTACGCTAGCATTTACTTTTGCTGCTCCGCAAGTGATGGCAGCGGAAGCCAAAGCACAAAGCAGCGCATTCAAAAACGCAGAAGAGCGTAATGCGTATGCATTGGGTGCATCTTTAGGTCGCTACATGCAGAATTCTTTAGAAGAACAGAAAACAATCGGTATTAATTTGGACAAAGCTCAATTACTGGCAGGTGTTCAAGATGCATTTAACGGCAAAAGCAAAATGACCGATGCAGAAGTTGAAGAAACCCTGCGTCAATTTGAAGGCCAAGTCAAAGAAGCAGCTGACAAAAAAATGAAAGACGAATCAGCAGCGAATGAGAAAAAAGGTGCTGAGTATCGCGAGAAATACGCTAAAGAAAAAGGCGTAGTTAAAACCAAATCAGGCTTACTGTACAAAATTGAAAAAGACGGTACAGGTGCGAAACCTAAAGCAGATGAAACTGTCGTAGTTCACTATAAAGGTTCACTGATTGACGGTACTGAATTCGACAGCTCATATTCACGTAACGAGCCACTGACTATTCCATTAAACTCAGTCATTAAAGGCTGGACTGAAGGTTTAGTTAACCTGAAAAAAGGCGGGAAAATGCAGTTAGTGATCCCAGCTGAATTAGCTTATGGTGAAAATGGCGTGCCGGGTATCCCTGCAAATTCAACGTTAGTCTTTGATGTTGAATTATTAGATATCAAACCTGCCGCGAAATAAGCACTCACTAAGCATTAGCTAAGTGTATTTTTGAGCCCAATGCATTCATGCCTTGGGCTTTTTTGTCTTTCTCATCAAAAAAATTCTCAAATTGTTTAAAACTTGTGATAAAACAGACTGTCTTGCATTCATTCGCTTGACGGCAACGTCTTGGAGTTTTAACTTCAGAAGACTCTATTTTATTTTTTATCATCACAATTGTTGGCTACAAACAAAGTAATGAAGGCCAAATAGTCGAATAATGAACGCCTTTTTAGTCAACAGGATGAGTTTTTACATTAGAAGGATGATGTTGAAATGTCTGATTCTATACAATCACACGACCTCAGCGATATTAACATATTGGATAACCAACCCTTTTCTGAGACAGACCATGAAATTTTAAAATCATATGAAGCCGCGGTGGATGGTCTGGCAATGCTAATCGGTGGGCATTGTGAAATTGTTCTTCACTCTTTAGAAGACCTAAACTGCTCTGCAGTTAGAATCGCAAATGGCCAACACACTGGGCGTAAAATCGGCTCACCGATAACAGACCTTGCGTTGAGAATGCTGCATGATATGGCAGACGAAGAATCGAATGTATCGAAGGCTTATTTTACGAAAGCAAAAAGCGGTGATTTAATGAAATCCGTGACTATTGCAATTCGTAACCGCAAGCAACGTGTGATTGGCTTACTATGCATTAATATGAACCTAGATGTGCCGTTCTCTGAAATTATTCAATCGTTTGTTCCAGAAACCAAACAAGAAGTCACTTCAGATGTGAATTTTGCCTCTTCAGTTGATGATCTTGTCGCGCAAACATTGGAATATACGATCGAAGAAGTTGGCGCTGACCGTAATGTTTCGAATAATGCGAAAAACAAGCAAGTGGTCCTTAATTTATACGAAAAAGGTATTTTCGATATTAAAGATGCCATTAACCAAGTTGCAGACCGCCTGAATATTTCTAAACACACCGTTTACTTATACATTCGTCAATTCAAGAGTGGTGAATGAGTAATATAAATTCGTTAACTTACTGCTTAGTTGTGACAGGCCCTGCTTACGGTACACAACAAGCAGCAAGTGCGTATCAATTTGCAAAAGCCCTTCTTGAAGAAGGGCATATATTGAAAACACTCTTTTTTTATCGTGATGGTGTTTTCAATGCGAACCTGCTCACATCACCGGCAACAGATGAATTTAATTTAGTTCCAGCTTGGCAAGAACTCGCAAAACAATCTGGGTGTGAAATGCATATCTGTGTTTCCGCTGCGCTGCGTCGAGGAGTGGTTGACCAAGAACAAGCGCAAAGCTTATCTCTTCCAACGGCTAACCTTGCTGAGGGCTTTATCATGAGCGGGTTAGGGAGCCTTGCTGAAGCGATGATAACCACAGACCGAACGATTCAATTCTAAGAACAGCTCAATACAAGGTATCGTGTGAAAAAAATAGCTTTTGTCTTTACAACCATGCCCCATGGAAATGCCAGTGGCCGAGAAGGGCTAGATGCATTATTAGCAACTTCAGCGCTGACAGAAGACATTCAGGTGTTTTTTCTCTCTGATGGTGTCTACCAGCTTCTAGCAAATCAACACCCTGCTGAAGTGCTTGCCCGAGATTACATCGTTACATTTAAAATATTGCCATTATATGACATTGAAAAAATTTATCTCTGCAGTGCTTCGCTACAAGAAAGAGGGTTGGGGGAGAATGGTGAATGGGTTGTGACTCCAACAATTCTCAACAAGAAAGAGATCAGAGCTAAAATAGCGGAATGTGATGTGGTGCTTAATTTTTAATCTATTGTGCGAATTTTGAGCTTGGGTTAGGTTTTGATCTATAGTAGGATCTTTTCTATGCTGTATACATTAGCAACATCTCCATTTAAATGTGATTTTTCTGCGATGCTAGGTTTTATTACGGCTGAAGACGTAGTTTTACTGATGCAGGATGGCGTGGTTGCGGCAGTCGCACAGTCGCCTTTTCTTGCTGCATTACAAAAAACAGGCGCGCAGCTGTACGCTTTGGATGTCGACATCAACGCTCGCGGGTTGCAAAATACCCTCTCAACCACAGTTTCTGTGATCACATATCAAGGTTTTGTGAAGCTAACAGAAGTCCAAAAACAACATTTTGCCATATAAAGGCATTAAAAGTTGTATATTTCTTGACACCTGAGCCAGTCAGCAATAAAATTTCGCGTCCTCGTGTATCGTCATGTTGGCGAACGAGGTCAAAATCCGTGTTTACGAAGCAATAAAACCAGGAGCTTTTTTAATAATGGCAACTATTAATCAGCTGGTACGCAAATCTCGTAGCTCGAAAGTTGTTAAAAGCAACGTTCCAGCACTGGAAGCTTGCCCGCAAAAACGTGGCGTATGTACTCGTGTATATACTACCACTCCTAAGAAACCAAACTCAGCATTACGTAAAGTATGCCGTGTTCGTTTAACTAACGGTTTCGAAGTTTCTTCCTACATCGGTGGTGAAGGCCACAACTTGCAGGAGCACTCCGTTATCCTTATCCGTGGTGGTCGTGTTAAAGACTTACCAGGTGTGCGTTATCACACCGTTCGCGGTGCACTGGACTGTTCTGGTGTTAAAGACCGTAAGCAAGCTCGTTCTAAATACGGCGCGAAGAAACCTAAGGCTTAATGGATTTCCGTTAAGTAAGGCCAAACATTTTAATCTTAATGTCAAAATACTCTCGTAGAGTTTTGGACAAACCTGAATTAACAACGGAGTCATATCCATGCCACGTCGTCGCGTAATAGGTCAACGTAAAATTCTTCCAGATCCTAAGTTCGGATCAGAATTACTGGCCAAATTTGTAAATATCCTGATGGTAGACGGGAAAAAATCTACTGCTGAAGCAATCGTATATAACGCACTTGAGACCCTTGCTCAGCGTTCTGGTAAAACTGAACTTGATGCATTCGAATTAGCACTGGATAACGTGCGTCCGACTGTGGAAGTTAAATCCCGCCGTGTTGGTGGTTCAACTTACCAAGTTCCAGTTGAAGTTCGCCCGGTTCGTCGTAATGCCCTGGCAATGCGTTGGATCGTTGATGCTGCTCGTAAACGCGGTGATAAATCTATGGCACTTCGCCTGGCAAATGAATTATCAGACGCTGCTGAGAACAAAGGTTCCGCTGTTAAGAAACGTGAAGACGTTCACCGTATGGCAGAAGCTAACAAGGCGTTCGCACACTATCGTTGGTAATTATTTCTTACCTACATTAGTGATGTATCTCAGGGTAGCCATTTGCTACCCTTTATATGAAGCATTGAACGCCCACGAGAGAGGAAAAAATGGCCCGTCAAACGCCCATAGCACGTTATCGTAATATCGGTATCAGTGCACACATCGACGCCGGTAAAACCACAACTTCTGAACGTATTCTGTTCTATACTGGTGTAAACCATAAAATTGGTGAAACTCACGAAGGTTCTGCAACAATGGACTGGATGGAGCAGGAGCAAGAGCGTGGTATTACTATCACATCTGCAGCGACTACTGCATTCTGGTCTGGTATGGCAAAACAGTATGAGCCACACCGTATCAACATCATCGACACCCCGGGACACGTTGACTTCACAATCGAAGTAGAACGTTCTATGCGTGTTCTTGATGGCGCAGTAATGGTTTACTGTGCAGTTGGTGGTGTTCAGCCACAGTCTGAAACTGTATGGCGTCAGGCTAACAAATATAAAGTTCCACGTATCGCGTTCGTTAACAAAATGGACCGTATGGGTGCGAACTTCTTACGTGTTGTTGAGCAATTAAAATCACGTTTAGCAGCTAACGCAGTTCCACTGCAATTACCAGTCGGTGCAGAAGAAGCGTTCACAGGTGTTGTTGACTTGCTGAAAATGAAAGCAATTAAGTGGAGCGATGAAGACCAGGGCGTTACCTTCGAATACGAAGATATCCCTGCGAGCATGCAAGAAGCAGCTGAAGAGTGGCACAACAACCTGATCGAAACCGCAGCAGAAGCATCAGAAGAACTGATGGAAAAATATCTGGGCGGTGAAGAACTGACTGAAGCAGAAATTAAAGCTGCATTACGTCAACGTGTTCTTGCAAGCGAAATTATCCTGGTTACCTGTGGTTCTGCATTTAAGAACAAAGGTGTTCAGGCGATGCTGGATGCGGTGGTTGATTACTTACCTGCGCCAACAGATGTACCTGCAATCAATGGTATTCTGGATGACGGTAAAGACACACCTGCAGAGCGTCACGCAAGTGATGATGAGCCATTCTCATCATTAGCATTTAAAATTGCAACTGACCCATTCGTTGGTAACTTAACGTTCTTCCGTGTTTACTCTGGTGTTGTTAACTCAGGTGACACAGTTCTGAACGCAGTGAAATCGAAAAAAGAACGTTTTGGCCGTATCGTACAGATGCACGCTAACAAACGTGAAGAGATTAAAGAAGTTCGCGCTGGTGACATCGCGGCTGCAATCGGTCTGAAAGACGTAACTACAGGTGATACTTTATGTGCTGTTGATGCACCAATCATCCTGGAGCGTATGGAATTCCCAGAGCCAGTAATCTCTGTTGCAATTGAACCAAAAACTAAAGCTGACCAAGAAAAAATGGGTATCGCATTAGGCCGCTTGGCTCAAGAAGACCCATCATTCCGCGTATCAAGTGATGAAGAGACTAATCAGACTATCATCGCTGGTATGGGTGAATTGCACTTGGACGTTCTGGTTGACCGTATGCGTCGTGAATTTAAAGTTGAAGCGAACGTTGGTAAACCTCAAGTTGCTTACCGTGAAGCAATCACTATGAAAGTGACTGATATCGAAGGTAAACACGCGAAACAGTCTGGTGGTCGTGGTCAGTACGGTCATGTCGTTATCGATATGTTCCCACTGAACAAAAACGATAAAGACGGCGTTCAAATGGATTACGAATTTGCCAACGACATCAAAGGTGGTGTGATTCCAACTGAATACATCCCTGCAGTTGACAAAGGTATCCAAGAACAGCTGAAATCTGGTCCATTAGCTGGTTACCCGGTTGTTAACATGGGTGTTCGTTTACATTTCGGTTCTTACCATGATGTTGACTCCTCTGAATTGGCGTTTAAACTTGCGGCTTCAATCGCGTTTAAAGATGGCTTCAAAAAAGCTAAACCAGTTCTGCTTGAGCCAATCATGAAAGTTGAAGTGGAAACACCAGAAGACTACATGGGTGATGTTATTGGTGACCTGAACCGTCGTCGTGGTATGATTGAAGGTATGGATGACCTGCCTACTGGTAAAGTCGTTCGTGCACAAGTACCATTGTCAGAAATGTTCGGTTATGCTACTGACCTGCGTTCTCAGACACAAGGTCGTGCTTCATACTCTATGGAGTTCCTGAAGTACAATGAAGCACCAAACAACGTTGCACAAGCTGTAATCGAAGCTCGTAACGCTAAATAATCGATTTTTATCGGTTAACTACTTTAATTTAAGTTCCTTCTTTATCGTGAAGAGGGAACTCCATAAGGAATAGAGTCG
>NZ_JAMPRR010000046.1:0-11403 GCF_028483405.1 Providencia sp. PROV076
TCGCGATGACATCGCCCAGCGGCTGGCCATCATCCTGTGCATCGACCAGGGCGCCCCCGATCTCGGCGAAGGATTTCAGGGTGTCACGCACCACCCCCGCTTCGTCTGCGACCTTTGCATGGCAAATACGCTCCGAAGCACGGTAGAGACGGCCGACGATCCGGTCGTGGGTTTCGACCACTGCGTCGGCCAACATCGCCTGCCATTCCGAGACGCAAACAGCCAAGATCGCAAGCCGCCTGTCCTCCGGGAGATCGCGCATGCCGTCGGCATAATACCGTTCACCCTGCCTGCGCAGACGAGTCACCCGATGGGCAGGAACGCCGGCAAGCAGATCCTCGGGGAGATCGACGCGTTGCAGATATTCGAGCCGGTCGAGCAGCCGGTTGGCCGACGAAGAGTTCGAGCCAGGCTCGAACTGGCGCAGCCACACAAAACGGGTCACCCGATCATCAGCCGTCTCCTCGAGCAATGCCAGCAACTGTTCTCGGATCGACATAGGCAGCCGACTGGCGATCCTCGTCTCGATGCGTCGCTCGGCATCGACGAGAGCCGCGGCACAAAGCCGCTCGATCGTGGATGTCGCGGGAAGGACAGTGCGGGTGCGTCGGCACTCGGCTACGAAGCGACGGGCGATATCCTCGTTCGACACCGCCATCTCGGCTTCTCGGAACAACCATTCCTTCAGCTCGCTCGCACCACGTCCGGAGAAGGTGCGGAAGCCGTAGAGCCCCCGTAACTCGGCAAGATGCTCGTGCCGTGTTTCCTCGCGGGCAGCATAGTCTACGAGATCGTCGGCACCCAGGCCAAGCTGCGCTCCGATAAATTCGATGACCTCTGCAGGGATCAGTTCGCCTGGAGCCAGCACCCGGCCGGGATAGCGCAGGACACACAATTGCAGGGCGAAGCCGAACCTGTTGTGAGCGCGCCGACGCAGCCTGATATGCCCAAAGTCTTCATCACTCAGCGTATAGTGCTTGAGCAAATCCGTCTGTGAAGTCGGCAAGCGCAACAGCGCGTCTTTCTGCCGATCGGTTAGAGTGACGCGACGCGGCATACATGTTCCTTTTTCAAAATCTGATAGCGTTCAAGACGCTTTGTTTATGAAGCTGGTTGAGATACATTTCCAGAGGTCAATGCAATCGTGGCCGAAGCGCCGCCTCAAACCAACGTTTGTGATACATGCTGATCGGATATGCCCGCGTCTCCAAAGCCGATGGCTCGCAGTCTCTCGACCTGCAGCACGACGCCTTGCGCGCCGCAGGTGTCGAACGGGACAATATCTATGATGATCTTGCTTCCGGCGGTCGTGATGATCGCCCTGGCTTGACTGCCTGCCTCAAGTCATTGCGTGACGGCGATGTGCTGGTGGTCTGGAAGCTCGATCGCCTCGGACGATCGCTTGCCCATCTGGTCAACACGGTGAAGGAGCTGTCAGACCGCAAGATCGGCCTGCGGGTTCTGACTGGAAAGGGCGCTCAGATCGACACCACGACTGCGTCCGGTCGCATGGTGTTCGGAATCTTCGCCACCTTGGCCGAGTTCGAGCGGGATCTGATCCGAGAGCGCACCATGGCGGGTCTCGCCTCCGCGAGAGCGCGCGGTCGCAAGGGCGGACGAAAATTCGCGCTCACCAAAGCTCAGGTGCGTCTCGCGCAAGCCGCCATGGCCCAGCGCGATACTTCAGTTTCCGATCTCTGCAAGGAACTCGGCATCGAGCGCGTCACTCTCTACCGATATGTCGGTCCCAAAGGCGAGCTCAGAGACCATGGAAAGCATGTTCTCGGACTTACGTAGTGGACTTGCCTCGGTTTCGTTCCGGTCTTTTTGAGAGCATTATTTGTTATCAAGGAGACCATATATGTCATTAAAGCATAGTGATGAATTTAAGCGTGATGCAGTTCGCATAGCACTCACTAGTGGCTTAACACGCCGTCAAGTTGCGTCAGATTTAAGTATTGGGCTTTCCACGCTTGGGAAATGGATCGCATCAATTTCCGATGAAACTAAAATTCCTACCCAAGACACTGATCTTCTGCGTGAGAATGAACGTTTACGCAAAGAGAACCGTATCCTTCGGGAGGAGAGGGAGATATTAAAAAAGGCAGCAATATTTTTCGCAGTACAAAAGCTGTGAGATTTCAGTTTATTACGGATTACCGTGGCTCTCTCTCACGTTCACGCATATGTCGTTTGATGGGCGTAACAGATCGTGGTTTACGTGCATGGAAACGCCGTCCTCCATCACTGCGCCAGCGTCGTGATCTTATACTTCTAGCGCATATACGTGAGCAGCATCGGTTGTGTTTGGGGAGCTATGGTAGGCCGCGTATGACAGAAGAGTTGAAAGCGCTGGGCCTGCAGGTTGGGCAGCGTCGGGTTGGACGTTTGATGCGCCAGAATAACATTACAGTTGTTCGAACGCGTAAATTCAAACGGACAACGGATAGTCATCATACCTTCAACATTGCACCGAACCTATTAAAACAAGACTTTAGCGCAAGCGCACCCAACCAGAAATGGGCAGGCGATATCACTTATGTTTGGACCAGAGAAGGATGGGTCTATCTTGCTGTTATCCTTGACCTGTATTCCCGTCGCGTGATTGGCTGGGCAACAGGTGATCGATTAAAGCAGGATCTTGCATTAAGGGCACTGAATATGGCGTTGGCTTTACGCAAACCACCACCGGGTTGTATTCAACACACAGACCGTGGGAGCCAATATTGCGCTCATGAATATCAAAAGCTACTGCTCAAACATCAATTGCTGCCGTCCATGAGCGGGAAAGGCAATTGTTTTGATAACTCCGCAGTAGAAAGCTTCTTTAAATCATTAAAGGCTGAGTTGATTTGGCGCAGACACTGGCAAACAAGGCGAGATATTGAGATTGCAATCTTCGAATATATAAATGGCTTTTATAATCCACGCCGAAGACATTCAACACTCGGCTGGAAATCGCCGGTGGCATTTGAGAAAAAAGCCGCTTAAAATGAGAGATAGACCGGAACACAACCGGTGCAAGTCCATAGCAACTCGTTTCTTTTCGCAGGTTGAGCCACCTCCGCGCTTCATCAGAAAACTGAAGGAACCTCCATTGAATCGAACTAATATTTTTTTTGGTGAATCGCATTCTGACTGGTTGCCTGTCAGAGGCGGAGAATCTGGTGATTTTGTTTTTCGACGTGGTGACGGGCATGCCTTCGCGAAAATCGCACCTGCTTCCCGCCGCGGTGAGCTCGCTGGAGAGCGTGACCGCCTCATTTGGCTCAAAGGTCGAGGTGTGGCTTGCCCCGAGGTGATCAACTGGCAGGAGGAACAGGAGGGTGCATGCTTGGTGATAACGGCAATTCCGGGAGTACCGGCGGCTGATCTGTCTGGAGCGGATTTGCTCAAAGCGTGGCCGTCAATGGGGCAGCAACTTGGCGCTGTTCACAGCCTATCGGTTGATCAATGTCCGTTTGAGCGCAGGCTGTCGCGAATGTTCGGACGCGCCGTTGATGTGGTGTCCCGCAATGCCGTCAATCCCGACTTCTTACCGGACGAGGACAAGAGTACGCCGCAGCTCGATCTTTTGGCTCGTGTCGAACGAGAGCTACCGGTGCGGCTCGACCAAGAGCGCACCGATATGGTTGTTTGCCATGGTGATCCCTGCATGCCGAACTTCATGGTGGACCCTAAAACTCTTCAATGCACGGGTCTGATCGACCTTGGGCGGCTCGGAACAGCAGATCGCTATGCCGATTTGGCACTCATGATTGCTAACGCCGAAGAGAACTGGGCAGCGCCAGATGAAGCAGAGCGCGCCTTCGCTGTCCTATTCAATGTATTGGGGATCGAAGCCCCCGACCGCGAACGCCTTGCCTTCTATCTGCGATTGGACCCTCTGACTTGGGGTTGATGTTCATGCCGCCTGTTTTTCCTGCTCATTGGCACGTTTCGCAACCTGTTCTCATTGCGGACACCTTTTCCAGCCTCGTTTGGAAAGTTTCATTGCCAGACGGGACTCCTGCAATCGTCAAGGGATTGAAACCTATAGAAGACATTGCTGATGAACTGCGCGGGGCCGACTATCTGGTATGGCGCAATGGGAGGGGAGCAGTCCGGTTGCTCGGTCGTGAGAACAATCTGATGTTGCTCGAATATGCCGGGGAGCGAATGCTCTCTCACATCGTTGCCGAGCACGGCGACTACCAGGCGACCGAAATTGCAGCGGAACTAATGGCGAAGCTGTATGCCGCATCTGAGGAACCCCTGCCTTCTGCCCTTCTCCCGATCCGGGATCGCTTTGCAGCTTTGTTTCAGCGGGCGCGCGATGATCAAAACGCAGGTTGTCAAACTGACTACGTCCACGCGGCGATTATAGCCGATCAAATGATGAGCAATGCCTCGGAACTGCGTGGGCTACATGGCGATCTGCATCATGAAAACATCATGTTCTCCAGTCGCGGCTGGCTGGTGATAGATCCCGTCGGTCTGGTCGGTGAAGTGGGCTTTGGCGCCGCCAATATGTTCTACGATCCGGCTGACAGAGACGACCTTTGTCTCGATCCTAGACGCATTGCACAGATGGCGGACGCATTCTCTCGTGCGCTGGACGTCGATCCGCGTCGCCTGCTCGACCAGGCGTACGCTTATGGGTGCCTTTCCGCAGCTTGGAACGCGGATGGAGAAGAGGAGCAACGCGATCTAGCTATCGCGGCCGCGATCAAGCAGGTGCGACAGACGTCATACTAGATATCAAGCGACTTCTCCTATCCCCTGGGAACACATCAATCTTACCGGAGAATATCGTTGGCCAAAGCCTTAGCGTAGGATTTCGCCCTCTCCCGCAAACGACCCCCTTTTATCTACACTAGATTTAAAACAGTTGAACGTATGAAAGAAGCTGTTTCTCAAAATATTCAATCAGACAACTTGAGCCATCAAAACGCCATCAAGAACAAGGAAGAACAAAAAGCCCGAATTAAAAAATTCCGTGATCAGTTAGAGATCGGGACGATCTTATATACCTCATGGGGATATGAGCAAACAAATGTAGACTTCTATCAAGTTATTGAGAAAAGCCGGGCATATTGTGTCATCCGTGAACTTAAACAGGCTTATGATGCAACAGGTTCAATGCAAGGTTATGTTGTGCCTTTACCGAATGAATTTACCAGCAAAGAGCCAATGAAAAAAAAGATCATGGATAACTATATCGTGATTCATCAGTCTGCAAATGCAACAGTATTAGATTTTGAATTATTGCCGACAGGTACAAAAGTTTATAAACGCTGCTATACATCATCATACGCATAAAACAGTTGACCCCCTGAAGGGGGTCAATTCACTACAGAGGAAAATATGAAGCATTCAAAATTAATATATAAAGATTGGCAATTATATTTAAGGCTCTTATTTGAAAATAAATAGGGGTAATAGTCACCCGCATTTTTTTGATGTTTAGATTTCTAATGCTTCAAAAAAATGCGGTTCATTGCGTATCATATAATGAATATTAAGGAACTGAAAAAATGAATAATGCTCAATTCAAAATTGAATGCTTCAGAAATGGTTTATATAGCCCAGAGCAAATAATTGAATTTTACAAGGTAGTCCACACGGAAGAAACTAAGTACAATAGCCGTGATGCTCAACTTTGGATTAATGGGAAAAGCTCTAGGGAATATCAAATTGACCCTAAAGCAATTCAAATTGTAGATATGCTTAATGCAATCAGATCGGAAGTAATTGCAAAAGAAAAAGAGCGTATAGAACTTGGCAATCCAAGATATAAATATCTATTCAAAGGTGAACAAGCACTATGGTCGGAGCATCAGGAATTTATAAATTTACCTGTCAATTTTTATAATTCAATAATGGTTGAGCTAGGTAAAAAAGATTTAATTTATTTTGAATTTTCAAAAAAAGATATTGAATCCTAAACGATAGAGCAGAGCAAAGTGTCTACTTTGCGAACTGAAAAATCTGAAAAATCCTCCCTTCTCTGATTACTGTTGAATGGGGCAAGCGAAGCAGACAAAATCTGTGATTTTGGCTAGCTGACCGCAGACCCGCAACTACTTCCATGTTACCTATAAGCGGGATTAACAAAGCAATCCCGCAGGGTTGCGACTGAAAAAAATTAAATTATATTTTTACCAGTTTGAATATTCTTTAATTTGTAGAGCCTGAATTATCAACTAGAGTTGATTTAGATTTTTTTGATTGTTCCCGATCAGCAATAAATTTGTCACCAGCAATTTTTAAACTGTCAAAATGTTGGGGATTGGATTTATATGATTCAAGAGCCTTTAAAAGAACACCAGTAATAATTCCTTTATCTTCAGTTGGGAAATCTACTATTTCAAAAAGCGCACCAATTGAAATTAATTTATGTTCACGTTTTTTGCGATCTTTAACTTGAGCAGCTTGAGCATCTTTTTTCAAACTAGCTAAAAGTTTTTTTTCATCTTCCTTAATTTTTTCTAATTCTAAACGTGCTTTATGTTTTTTAAATTCATTTTTCATTACACGTTCAAATGAACTAATTTGCTGCTTTGTTGGTGAGCCTGATTCAATACTTTTAACAAGTGACAAAATTAAATCTTCAGTTTGGTTTCTATTCTCTAATCCCTTCAAACGAGAGATTTCATCAGTTACAAACTTTTTTTGATCTTCAGTAAATTTTAGATTTTCGATAGCCATTGCCACTTCCTCATTGTCAATATTTTTAAATCATAGCATAACTAAAAATAGAGGAAATCTATTACAGCACTAAACAACAAAAATCATATTAAATTATTAATTTCTGACTTTTACAATTAAAGAAATATTTATTCTGAGTATGACTTGAATTGAAAAATATTTAGCCAGGTGATCATTTTTTATAGGATTTTTAAAATTTTAAAATTGGCTTTCAGTCCTTTAGTTTAAAAAATATCCTAATGTCTATCTAATAACAAAAAATTACAGTTTATAGCTTAAAAAAATCCTTATTAATCGTGTCACTTATAGACCCTCAGATTTGGGGTTTCTGAACTATGGGTTATCACCTTGTAGCGAATATATATTGAAGTTATCATGACAACAGCAGTTGGAATGTGCACGCTTCCGCGTTTCTCTCCGAGAAACAAAAAAAGCAGATTCAAAATAGGCGAATTATGGCGATTTATCACTTATCAGTTAAATCAGGTAGGCAATACGGTTCTTCGGGAAGTCGAGGGGCAAGCCATTACGCTTATATAAATCGTGAAGGTAAATACAAAAGAGAAGATTTAGAAAATATAAAATCAGGAAATTTACCAAATTGGGCTAAAGATGCTGCTCATTTTTGGAAGTCAGCAGATAAGAACGAACGCATTAATGGACGTATTTATACTGAATTGGAAATTTCATTGCCTAGAGAATTGAATAAAGAACAACGTGAAGAATTAGTACAGGAATTTGTAGATAAGACTTTAGGTAAAAACTTCACATATTCCTATGCAATTCATAGCCCATTAGCAAGTGATGGTGAACAAAATCCTCATATTCATTTGATGTTTAGTGAAAGAAAATTAGATGGTATTGATCGTGACGAAGTACAACACTTTAAACGCTACAATCCGACTAATCCTGAAAAGGGCGGGGCAGGTAAAGATCGCTATTTTTCATCTAAAGTTTTTGTGGCAGATACACGCTTATCATGGGCTAACCATGTAAACGATTTTTGCGAAAATTTAGGTCTTGATGCTCGTATAGATCATAGAAGTTATAAGGCTCAGGGGCTTGAATTATCCAGTCAAAACTTCAGGGCTGATTATGTTAGTAATCATAAATATTTCATTAATGAAAATATAAAAAATATACGTCATCAAAATGGCGAAATTATTATTGAGCGTCCTTCGGAAGTTATTAGAGCTTTAACTTCTAATCAGTCTGTATTTACTGCCCGTGATCTTGAGCGTTTTGTTATGGCTCATACTGACAGTCAAGAACAATATCTTAAAGCCTATGAAGCTGTAATGACTTGTCCTGATATGGCAATGTTGTTTGGGAAAGATAAGGTTGTATTCTCATCAAAAGAATTGGTCGGAATTGAAGATTCTATTACTGCATTTATCTACAATGCCAATGAGCAAAGTCGAGTACAGAAGCCATTTAATTTAACTGAAAAATTCACTTTAAATGCTGTAAAAATTGCTGATAAAAGAACATTCAATAGAGAGCAAGAAGCAGCCTATTATACTTTGACTTCTACTGATCGAATCTCATTGCTAAATGGTTCGGCTGGTACTGGTAAGTCTTATGTTCTTAGTGCTGTTTCTGAAGCCTTCAAAACTTCAGATTATAAAGTTCATGGTATTGCTTTGCAGGCAATTACAGCTAGAGCTATTTCTGACGATTGTAATATTCCAAGCAGTACAATTGCTTCATTCCTTGCCCGATATGAAAGTGGTAATTTTGAGATCAATAATAAGACTGTCTTGATCTTAGATGAAGCGGGGATGGTCGGCTCAAGAGACATGCAAAAACTTCTCATGATCGTAGAGAAGCATGATGCTCAAATAAAACTTGTTGGTGATAGTTATCAGTTAAGTGCTGTTAGTGCTGGTTCTGCTTTTGCTCATATTCAAGATAACCTTGATAAGAAAAATATTGCTTCATTAGAAAATATACAACGACAAAAATATGCGAAGGAATCAGAGAAAATGATTGAAGCATCTAAGTTGTTATCTAAGCATGAAGTTGACAAAGCATTAGATATTTATAAGACCATTAATGCTGTTAATGAATATGAATCTCACGATCTAGCACTAGCCAAAACTATTAAATCTTGGAGTGAAGATTCTAGCGAAAATAAGTTAATGCTTGCTCATTCAAATAATGATGTGAATGAATTAAACCGCATGGCAAGAAATGTATTAATTAAAAATGGTCAACTTTCTGCTACTGGTAATCATGTTAAAACTGCTTTCGGTGATATTGAAATTACTGTCGGAGAAAAAATTGTATTTAAGCAGAATGATTCAAAATTAAAAGTTAGCAATGGTGAAACAGCAAAAGTAATCGGTTTTGAAAAAGATAATCTTAATAACATTAAATTTATGATGGTTCAGTCAGATAGAAATAATGAGATCATTAAAGTAGATTTAAATGAATACAACCAATTTAAATATGGTTATGCAAATACTATTCACTCATCACAAGGTATGACTGTTGATAATGCCTATATTGTGGCGAGTGAGAACATGAATGCTAATTTAACTTATGTTGCTTTGACCCGACATAAACATAATGTCGAAATTAATTATTCTGCTATGTCGTTTACCACGAATGAAAAAGAATTCGTTAAACGTCCAGATGGGAAAATCTCATATGATCAGAATTACAATCCTGTTGAAAAAGAAGTTACACCTTTTGAAAACTTCAAAAAAGTTCTAGGACGATCAGAAAAGAAAGAATTTTCTACAGACTTCACTTTAGTAGACAAGCAAGAAAAATTGATCAAAGCATATCTGCAAGATCACCGCCACCATATTGAAGATAAGCGGGAGATATACGGAATTAACTCGAAGATACATGCTTTAACTTCAGAGAATCGTACATTCACGAAGGAAGAAATTGTTACCGAGGTTCGTGCGAATCTTAAATCTAAATCTATTTTAGGTGATGAGATCGGTAGCATTAGAGGTATGAAAATTGCAAAAGGTGAGCTTCTCAAACTTGAGGAAGGGTTACAGATCAAGACTGGATTCTTTAAGAAAGAAACCTTTGAGAAGGGAACAGAATTAAAGGTTCTTGATGCCTACAAGATGAAAGATAAACCAATGATTAAAGCTCGAATCAATGATATGGAATATGAGATTCCATTTGAAAAACTTTCTGTTAAGTATTCAGATCGGTACTTCACAGAGTTTAAAGATCAGAGCGCACACCGTTTTACTGCCCGCAATAAAACTGAAGTTTATAGCGAGTACCGTGAGCAGTTATTGAAGCAAAAGATTACTGCACCGGAAGAAAATTTGAATGCTCCTAATCACAAGATGAAGCTGCAAAGCAATCTTAATACTACCCCTAGAAATACACCTAGAATCTAACTTCACCTGGCATAAGCAAGTGAAAATAACAAACCATAAAAGACTTTTTAATGAGTAAAGATGATCATGATAAATTTGTATTATTCCTGATAGTTGTAGGCTTTATCGTGTTAGTTGTTTGCGGTCTTGCGTGGCAGGGAGCAGGCATCTTTAACTTGCCTTTCACAGTGATGCTATGGACTATCATTAGATTAATTATCGTGGTATCGCTTGTATTTATTACTGGAAAATTCGGTCTATCAAGAGAGTTTACTTTCCCCGCAGCAGCAGTAGGTTTAGCTTTTAGTTTATTCCCTGTCCTTGATCATATTGCGTTAGGTTATTCTGCTAAAAATTTCTATGAAACCACTAATTTTATGGGGCAAACGGTTCGGGAATTTGGTGCCAGTAAAATTACGGTCTGGTGGGGTTCGATTTATGCCAAAATAGCCTATGCTAGCCTTGCAGGTTTAATTGGATATGGTGTTAAGGTCGCCACTGATGATTAAAAAAGAAAAACCAACTTGAAGTTGGTTTTTTTGGCACTGTTGCAAATAGAGATTTGAGTCGATGATGTTCCCTTTAAAAAGTACTTAGAGACCGAAAACCCTGTTGATTAGACACACTTCACCCTGAGGCTGACCATAATAAAATGACGATGCTTGTCCTTTACGTAGTGCACGCATGACTTCAATACCTTTAATTGTGGCATAAGCCGTCTTCATAGATTTGAATCCTAATGTGGCCCTGATGATCCGCTTTAGCTTGCCATGATCACATTCAATCACGTTATTTTTATACTTAATCTGCCTGTGCTCAAGGTCTGGTGGACATTTACCTTCCCGTTTTAACCGTGATAAAGCACGTCCATATGTGGGTGCTTTATCCGTGTTGATCACTTGTGGAATTTGCCACTTCTTCACATTATTTAAAATTTTTCCAAGAAAACAATATGCTGATTTGGTATTACGTCTAGAAGAAAGATAAAAATCAATGGTATCGCCACGTTGATCGACTGCACGATACAGATAAGACCATCGTCCATTCACTTTTACATAGGTTTCATCAATATGCCACGAGCTCAGATCTGTAGGATTACGCCAATACCAGCGTAAACGTTTTTCTATTTCAGGAGCATAACGTTGAACCCAACGGTAAATAGTCGTGTGATCAACATTCACACCCCGTTCGGCCAGCATTTCCTGCAGTTCACGATAGCTAATGCCATATTTACAATACCAGCGCACAGCCCAAAGAATGATTTCGCCCTGAAAATGCCGACCATGGAAAGGATTCATATGCTGCACCTTTAGCTAAAACAGTCTTCAGCTTACCATTCGTGGTTATTTGCAACAGTGCC
>NZ_JAMPRR010000047.1:0-11131 GCF_028483405.1 Providencia sp. PROV076
AATTGAACTTCCTGCCCAAGAAAACCAGGATCAGTTAGAGCAAGTTGTCGAGGAGTACCTTGAATTACTGAATGCGGAAAACGATGAATCTCTTGCAGCAGCAAGAATGTATAACACGTTTGCGTGGAGTTCATTCGCCTCAGTGATCGTCATCATCATCGCTGTTATCGCATTTGCTCACTATTGGATGAAACGTAAAGTCATTAACCCGCTAAAAAGTATGGGAGATCACTTTGCACTAGTGGCGGATGGCAAACTAAATCAAAAAATTGAAGTCACAACCGGTGATGAAATTGGTGAAGTGTTTGGTAAGTTAAAAGACATGCAGGAGTCTTTGGTGACTTCAGTGACAGCATTGCGCTCGAATACTGATCAAATGTATACAGGGATCCGTGAGATTGCTTTAGGAAATAATAACTTATCATCACGTACTGAACAGCAAGCGGCATCACTAGAAGAAACTGCGGCGAGTATGGAAGAGTTGACAGCAACTGTTAAGCAGAATGCGGATAACGCACGCCAAGCGAGTGAACTGGCGGTGAGTGCATCAAAAACCGCAACGAAAGGTGGAGAGATCACTGAAGATGTGATTGACACCATGACCTCGATTTCCAATAGCTCACAAAAAATTAGCGCCATTATTAGTGTGATTGATGGCATCGCTTTCCAAACCAATATCTTAGCATTGAATGCCGCCGTTGAAGCCGCTCGAGCAGGTGAACAAGGGCGTGGTTTTTCTGTGGTTGCCGGTGAGGTCAGGGCATTGGCTCAGCGCAGCGCGGAAGCAGCAAAAGAAATTAAAACATTGATTGATGAGTCTGTTGGCAGAGTGAGCCAAGGCTCTCAACTGGTTAATGAGGCGGGTGCAACCATGAGTGAATTGGTTGCAGCTGTTAACCAAGTTACTGAATTAATGGGTAATATTGCGTCTGCTTCCAATGAGCAAAGCCGTGGTATTGAGCAAGTCGCCACAGCAGTAAGCCAAATGGATTTAGTGACACAACAGAATGCGGCATTAGTTGAACAATCGACCAGTGCGACAGCGGCACTAGAAGACCAAGCAAACAACTTAGTCGATACCGTTGCATTCTTTGAATTACCCGAAAGCCATTTAAATCGTAATCGGCGTTAAGTATTGTGAAAATTCGTTTCTGAATTTTCGGTGGATAACCGTAACAGGTTATTTTTCCTTAGGTTATCCATCCTAAAAGGCAGCCAAATAACTGGCTGCCTCTGGGTTTTTATTGAATAGGACGACAAGTACGATGCTTTTTGTACCACAGGTAGAACCACTGACTGATGATGAGTTTGGTCGGGTTTGTCGATTTATTCATAAAAAATCAGGCATTGTCCTCACCATGAATAAAAAAAATATGGTCTATAACCGGCTATTAAAGCGGTTACGTGATTGTAATATCGACAATTTTTCAGATTATTTACGAATGTTAGAGCGTGAGCCTCACCATGCAGAATGGCAAGCTTTTGTGAATGCTTTGACGACAAATTTAACGGCATTTTTTCGTGAGCCACATCATTTTGTGACGTTAGCAGACTTTGTTCGCACTCGTAAAAATAGCGCCATTAATATTTGGTGTGCCGCATCTTCAACAGGAGAAGAGCCGTATTCGATAGCAATGACACTGAGCGATGTTCTTGGGCCAAACGCCATCAATGCCAAAGTGATTGCCAGTGACATTGACACGGAAGTGCTAGAAAAAGCGAAACAAGGTGTGTATCGCATAGAAGAGCTGAAGTCTTTAACAGCATTACAGAGACAACGTTATTTTATGAAAGGCGTTGGCGAGTTTGATGGCTATGCGAGAGTCAAGCCTGCATTACGCCAAATGATTGAATTTCGTTATTTAAATTTGAGTGATCATGATTGGCAAATGCAGCACCGATTTGATGCGATTTTTTGTCGTAATGTCATGATTTATTTTGATAAAGAAATGCAAATCAAAATGTTAGAGCGCTTTGCCACATTGCTTAAGCCAGATGGCTTGCTATTTATTGGGCATTCCGAAAATTTATCACAGCTATCGCAAAGTTTCGTTATTAAAGGGCAAACCGTCTACAGCTTACAAGCTGCGAGGAGGGGGTAATGAAAAAAATTAAAGTGCTATGTGTGGATGACTCAGCACTGATGCGCCAATTAATGCGTGAAATAATTAATAGTCATGAAGACATGGTTGTGGTCGATACTGCACCAGACCCTTATGTCGCACGTGACTTAATTAAACAGCATGAACCGGACGTGATCACGTTAGATGTGGAAATGCCACGAATGGATGGTATTGATTTCTTAGAAAAATTAATGCGTTTGCATCCAATGCCTGTGGTAATGGTTTCAACATTAACGTCGAAAGGTTCAGAGGTGACGTTAAAAGCGTTGGAATTAGGTGCCGTGGATTTTGTCACAAAACCCCAAATTGGTATTCGTGAAACGATGATGAGTTATCGCGATATTATTGGTGAAAAAATCCGTGCGGCAGCAATGTCTAAAATTACGCAACGGAGCCGCTTTGCTCGTCCAGAAAAAAAGATCAGTGAACCAGCGTCTCAAGCCAAAGCGCTCTCTCCTTATGTTTGCAATAGCCGTGTGATTGCGGTTGGCGCATCGACTGGAGGCACGGAGGCGATACGTCAATTTCTGGAAATGTTACCTCATGAATGTCCTCCGGTAGTGATTACTCAGCATATGCCTGCGGGTTTTACACGCTCTTTTGCTGATCGCTTAAATAAACTCTGTGTTTTGACCGTAAAAGAAGCCGAACACAACGAGTTATTACAAAAAGGCCATGCCTATATTGCACCGGGCGATTCGCATATGTTGATTGCTGATAAAGGCAAGGGATTTCAAGTCATTTTACAACAAAGCGAACCTGTTAACCGCCACCGTCCTTCTGTTGATGTGCTGTTCGATTCGGTTGCTCAATGTGTTGGGCGAAAATGTATTGGGATCTTATTGACAGGAATGGGGATGGATGGTGCAAAAGGGCTATTAAATTTACGTAAGCAGGGAGCAATTACTTACGCACAAAACGAAAGTAGTTGTGTTGTGTTTGGTATGCCTCGTGCGGCGATTGAAATGGGGGCTGCGGATGAAGTGCAAGATATCCTCAAGATTGCCCCAAGTGTTTTAGCAAGACTTTCTTCTGTCACGGTTTAAACCGAGGCAGGAACTCACAATTGTATTTTGAAGGAGTGGTTATGGCCGCTAAAGATCTTAGTTTTTTGGTTGTCGATGATTTTTCTACAATGCGACGTATCGTCCGTAACTTATTAAAAGAGCTCGGATTTAACAAAATAGAAGAAGCGGAAGACGGTGTTGATGCATTAGAGAAAATCCGTACAGGTAGCATTGATTTTGTCGTGGCTGACTGGAATATGCCAAACATGGATGGCCTTGAGTTGCTTAAAACCATTCGTGGTGATGATGCTTTGAAACATATCCCTGTATTAATGGTGACAGCCGAAGCGAAAAAAGAAAATATTATTGCTGCAGCGCAAGCGGGTGCGAGTGGTTATGTCGTTAAGCCGTTCACTGCCGCTATCTTAGAAGAAAAACTGAATAAAGTATTTGAAAAAATGGGTCTGCAATAACAGTGCGCGCCAAAGGAGATTTTCATGACTGAACAAGTGGGTATGGAAGGTATTCGCAATGGTAATGATGATTTAAAACAAGTCATTACGCGCATTGGTACGCTAATGAGAACCCTGCGTGAGAGTATGCGCGAATTGGGCCTAGAAAAAAGCGTTCAACAGGCGGTGGCCAGTATTCCAGATGGTAAAGACAGGCTGCGTTATATCGCACAAATGACAGCGCAAGCGGCAGAGAAAACCTTAAATGGCATTGATGTCATCAAACCACTGCAAGTGGACATGAATAAGAATGCGCAGAAGCTGCAGCAACAATGGCAAGAAACCGCTGGAGATACGGTTCCTGCGCAATTGCGTGAGTCAACAGAAGCCTTTTTAGGACAAGTGATCCAAGACAGCGAAACGACTAAAGCAGAGCTGTTGGAGATCATGATGGCGCAAGATTTCCAAGATTTAACAGGGCAAGTCATCAAAAAAATGATGGAAGTAGTTGAAGAAGCAGAGAAACAACTGCTCGCACTGTTAATGGAAAACACGCCACCTGAAATGCGTGCGAAAACGCAAAATGAAGGTCTGCTTAATGGCCCGCAGATCAATAAAGAAGGCGTTAATGTGATGGCATCACAGTCTCAGGTTGATGATTTACTCGATGAACTAGGCTTCTAATTGCCAACATGGTTTTTAATTAAACTACTCTAATTACATAGGGTTAGGGTAGTTTTCTTGTACTTGAGCGACAAGGAGGAAATTGCAATGATAAATAACGATTTAATTTCGACTTTGGTAATGAAAGAACAAGCTGAAACAGTTCAAGAAAATGAAGAGGATAGCGACGAATGTTATTCTGAGTTACAGGTGAGGCAAGCGTTAATCAATCAACTAAAAAAAGCGCGTTTAGCCAATAACTTAACCCAGATGCAAATTGCGGAGAAAATGCAAACACAAAAGCAAAACGTGTCGCGCTTGGAAAAAGCGCAGTTCGACCCGAAATTAGGCACATTACTAAAGTACGCAGAAGCGGTGGGAATGCGGATTACATTAGATTTCTCATCTAAATAATAATAGGTATGCCAATTAGTATTGATGTGGGTAATTTAATTGCTAATCATGTTGATAAACCGTGATAATTTGGCTGCCAAGAACTTGCTCAAATTGGTCAACAAAATCATCGCGTATATCCCAATTATGAAAACTGAAACCTAGATTGCCGAATGCCCATTGTGGATCAAACCGCCACTTTGATAGAGGGGCATGAAAATCGCAACAGAAGCAAGCGAGATATTCTGCTTTTCCTTCATACCAGTCGGATATCGCATCACCCCATGCGTGACTCTGTTCGCTTTGTTCATTTGCACACTGTGGGCAGTAAATACCGAGACCATTTCCCCCTGCATGGAACACAGTGCGTTCGGTAACGATAGATAAATAGTTTTTCAAAGTACATTCAGGTAACTGAGTCGGCACGATTTCATCATTAATTACGTACAAAATGGGTTCTTTGTGAGCGGGGGTAGGACGATAAATCACTTCACCATACTCGATACCTTGAAAATCAGGGTCGATAATACCTTGCTGTTTTAGCCAATTAAGCATACGTGAGGCTTCTTTTGGGGCATCTTCTAAAGTGATATCTGGGGCAACAAGGTGGCAAGTATCCATAATAACCTTTTGTCGTTAAAAGCTATTAATAAGCAGGTCAACTGCGTGTTTAATCGTGTCTCGTTGGTGAGTCAAATCAACGATTTCTTTTCCTAGTAATGAAAGAGGAACACAAGCCATTTGATGAGTCATTAAAATAAAAACCTGCCCGTTGATAGATAATTGTGGATTTAAGCGTACAGGTAATGGTTTTTTAACAAGCCTACTATCGAATAACGGGATGACTAAGCGAGTATTCAATATATCAATAACATTACTTTGAATATCCAGTAAGTACGGGTATTTAACCGTATCTTCTCGATTTTGATAGAGGCAATATTGCATTAAAAATCCTTGTATTTATCTGAGAGTAATCCATGTTCTTCATTGATCCTATTTAACTCGTTAAAACCTTCTCTATTTTCATTTTTCCATTTCTGCGCTTCTAGGCGTTTTAATTCAGCCTGCAAGGCACACGTTAGTATTGCAGATAGGTTAAGTTTTGCCTGCCTAGCTTGTTCGTAGAGTTCAGGCGCCACCGTGACACTGACGGTCTTTTTCATTCTTTGAGCCGTGGTATTCATGGGATTTCCTTAATTACACGTGTTCATACACATGTAATTTAGCATGCTTATTGCTCATATAGGGATTTTATTCTTTATTAATACGAAATATAGGATTATCTTCAGTGGGCGCTCATGTTTGCGAAGCCCTTCGCAAAATTGCCGCCTTATTGCTCAATAGGCAAATAACCCCCTTGAACTGCGTCTATTTTCCACCATTGATTTTTTTACACTCTGTCATGCTATAGCGATAACTCGTATTTTCATTAAATTTTGGAACCGCGGTGTCCGACGAGAGTGATGTAGAAAAAACAGAAGAACCCACACCCCATAAAAAGCAAAAAGCCAAAGATGATGGGCAAATCGTTCGTTCAAAAGAACTTAGCTCGCTAATGATGATGTTAGCAGGCGTGAGCTTGCTATGGCTAAGTGGTGGGCATCTGGCGACACAACTACGGCAAATTGCTCGGCAGGGTTTTATATTTGATAGCCATTACTTGCAAAATACAGGTTTGATGCTCAGTTACTTAGGGCGCGTTGTGAGTGAGGCGTTATTTGCTTTATTACCCGTCATTGGCGGGTTAGCGTTAGTGGGTATTTCTGCGTCATCGTTAGTGGGGGGACTCGTTTTCAATAGCAAGTTGATTAAATTTGATTTGAAAAAGTTAAATCCAATCAAAGGGCTAAAACGTATTTTTTCTATGAATGCGTTATCGGAGTTATTTAAAGCGATTTTGAAATCGTTATTTGTGGGGTTAGGGGCATTTATTTTTCTTTGGCAAAGTTGGCCCTCATTACTGCATTTAGTCATGGAATCACCCGTTACGGCGCTAAGTAATGCATTGCAGAAAGTCATTTTTGCAGGGTATTTAATTGTGTTTTTGCTTATTCCTATGGTGGCTTTTGATGTTTTTTATCAGTTTCGCTCTCATTTGAAAAAATTGCGCATGAGTCGCCAAGAAATCAAAGATGAATTCAAGCAGCAAGAGGGTGACCCTCAAATTAAAGCTAAAATCCGCCAACAGCAGCGTGCGATTGCGCGTAACCGAATGATGGCGGATGTCCCAAGTGCGGATGTTATTGTCACTAACCCGACACACTATGCGGTTGCCCTAAAATATGATGACAAAAAAATGGGGGCACCAAAAGTATTAGCGAAAGGGGCAGGTGTATTGGCTCAGCGCATCAAAGAAATTGGTGAAGAGCACCGAATATTACAGTTAGAAGCACCGCCGCTTGCTCGTGCGCTATATCGCCACGCGGAGATAGGGCAAAGCATTCCTGTTGCATTATATGCAGCGGTTGCAGAAGTTTTAGCATGGGTTTACCAACTGCGTCGTTGGCGCCGTGAAGGTGGGCTCAGACCAAAAAAACCGAAAAATTTACCAGTGCCACCGACGCTGGACTTTGCTGGAGATAACAATCGCGATGGCTAATTTGGCTTCATTATTAAAATTGCCGAAAAATTTACAGGGAACACAGTGGCAAATACTGGCCGGGCCGGTTCTTATCTTATTGATTTTGTCGATGATGGTATTGCCATTACCGGCATTTTTATTGGATTTACTGTTTACCTTTAATATTGCGCTTTCCATTATGGTGTTATTAGTGGCGATGTTTACCAAGCGTACGTTGGATTTTGCCGCTTTTCCAACCATATTACTGTTTGCAACTTTACTGCGACTCTCTTTGAATATCGCTTCTACCCGGATTATCCTAATGGAAGGCCATACAGGCCCAGATGCTGCCGGGCGAGTCGTCGAAGCATTCGGCCATTTTTTGGTGGGGGGGAATTTTGCAATTGGTATTGTGGTGTTTATTATCCTCGTATTGATTAACTTTATGGTTATCACAAAAGGAGCCGGACGTATTGCTGAAGTGGGTGCACGTTTTGTTCTTGATGGAATGCCAGGTAAGCAAATGGCGATTGATGCGGACCTCAACGCGGGTATCATCAGTGATGATGAAGCCAAAAAGCGTCGTACAGAGGTTACGCAAGAAGCTGATTTTTATGGCTCAATGGACGGTGCGAGTAAGTTTGTCCGTGGGGATGCTATTGCGGGGATCATGATTATGGTGATCAACGTAGTGGGTGGGCTGATTGTTGGTGTTGCTCAACATAATATGTCTTTGGGGAATGCGACGAGTACATATACCTTGCTGACTATCGGTGATGGGCTTGTGGCGCAAATACCTGCTTTGATTATATCAACAGCTGCAGGGGTTATTGTCACTCGTGTCGCAACCGATGAAGATGTGGGTGAACAGATGGTCACCCAGCTATTCAATAACCCTCGCGTGATGTGGTTGAGTGCAGGAGTTCTCGGTTTAATCGGTTTGATCCCGGGCATGCCTAACTTTGTCTTTTTACTGTTTACCGCAGCATTGGCTGCCCTTGGTTGGTATTTAGTGCGTAAATCGCAGCAACCGGAAAATGCCATGGGAGATAATAGCCAATCGCAGCATTTCCAAGAAGCCAATAAAGTGGTTGAAGCCACGTGGGATGACGTGCAATTAGAAGATTTATTGGCGATGGAAGTGGGTTATCGGTTGATCCCATTAGTCGATAATGAACAGCAAGGCGAGTTATTAGGGCGATTGCGTGGTTTACGTAAGAAATTTGCTCAAGAAGTGGGGTACTTACCACCTGTGGTGCATATCTGCGATAACTTAGCGCTTTCCCCATGTGAATACCGAATTCTGATTAAGGGGGCGGAAGTTGGACGTGGTGAAGCACAGCCAGGGCGCAGTCTGGCTATTGACCCAGGCAATGCCGCGGGGACGCTACAGGGGGATATCACTAAAGAGCCTGCGTTTGGTTTACCCGCAATCTGGATTGATGATGATTTACGTGAACAAGCACAAATTCAAGGGTATACGGTGGTATCAGCGAGTACTGCGGTAGCAACTCACTTTAATCAAATTTTACTGCAAAACTCCAGCACCTTATTTGGCCGCCAAGAAGCACAGATGCTGTATGACCGTGTGAAAAAAGAGATGCCAAAACTGGCTGATGACTTGATCCCAGATACGATTTCATTAACGATTTTGCACCGTGTACTGCAAAATTTATTAATGGAAGATGTGGTGATCCGCGATATGCGCACCATCATTGAAACCTTGGCTGAAATGGCAGGGGAAAACGGGGAAAATAAAGATACCGATTATTTAACATCTCAAGTGCGCATTGCATTAGGCCGAGCAATCACACAGCAGTGGTTTGGTCATGCAGAAGAAATTCAAGTAATTGGTTTAGAGGCTAGCCTTGAGCAGATCTTACTGCAAGCCGCGAAGAACGGCGGTGGGTTAGAGCCGAATTTGGCACAGTTTATTCAGACTCAAGCGGAGCAAGCCGTGGCACACCAAGAGGCGATGGGGGCACCAACGGTATTATTAGTCAACCATGGTTTGCGTTTGATTTTATCGCGTTTCTTGCGTCGCAGCCTGCCGCAGCTGGTGGTTATGTCGAATTTAGAAATGACGGACCACCGTAAGATAAGAATGACGTCGATGATTAGTGGTAGTTAATTTTATCGGTATTATTTGACATTTAGGTGCAGTACTAAAAAGAGGCAAATCGCCAATATGATGTGGTGATTTGCCTCTTTTTTATTCCATGGGTTTGCTTAATTAGGATATACTTTTTTCTTAATCATGGTAATTTTTACTATAGTAAAAATTATGGTGGCTATGGATGGCAATTTACAAGACGAAAATGTTCAGAAATAGTGTAAAAAAGATACACTTAAGTGACTTTGAATTGATCAATGCTGCAATGGATATATTTGCAGGGCAGTATGAAGCGGACTTAGGCGGCGGGGTGATAAAAAAACGTTTACCTCTGCAAGGTAAAGGAAAAAGCGGTGGTATTAGGACCGTTATTTTTTTCAAGCAAGGTCGTCATTTATTTTTCGCAGATGCTTGGTTGAAGTCTCACTTAAGGTCGAAAAATACCAAGGAAATAGAGGATGACCTCCTTGAATCTTATAAGGATATTGCGAAAGTTCTACTACAGGTGGATGATGCCAAAATAAATATGATGTTAAAAGCAAGTCTGTTGATGGAGGTTAATTATGACTAATAAACTCAATGAGTTGCTACAGTTTGCTCAAGAAATGGAAGCAATTGGTGCTGCTGATGATACTGCGGCTCGCCGTATCGAAGCGCGGATAAAAGCACAAGAGCTCAAGAAAAAATTCACTAATCCTAAGCCTATGACAGGAGCGGATATTAAACGTATTCGTGAGCAAAATAATATTTCTCAGTCTTCTCTCGCTTTGATATTAAATATGACTAAGGAAAGTGTTTCCAAATGGGAAAGGGGGGAGATTAAACCAAATGGTGCAGCATTAAGGCTACTCACATTGATTGATGAAAAGGTGTTTATTATCTAGTAAATAAAAGGGCGGTTTTTAAGTTTACAAAGGCAATATCCACCTTAAATCGAAATTTTCTTACCTAATGCAGGGCTTTTTGACTCTAAACCATCCGCACCATAAGTGGATTGGTTATTATGTTTTTTCACAAAATTGAGGCGTTGAGCGTTGAGCTCAATATGCAATTGTAGCATTTGGTGATTACGGTAATTCAGCTCTTTTAGCTCAGTTGTTAAGCTTTTAATGGCTTCCCATACACCTGCTAGTGCATCATTGCCTTCATAAGGTGCACTGATCTCAGATTGTGCTTCTAACGCTAGGCGGTTTGTTTCACCATGGCCGATCGCAGCAACTAAAAACCGTTTTTGTTCAGTGGTTTCCTGAAAAGGCGAAGGCGGCACACGGTGATAACCTAGTAATAGCTCTTCATTTTTCATCACTATTTGTAATGATTGCAAATGGGCGAGTTGTTGCTCAAGTAATATCAGTAATTCGTCAGTCATAGTGGTTATTTATTTCATTGATAACATGCATTCATGAGCATCACGCAAAATGCCATCAGCAATTTTTTCAGCATCCATAGTTAGGGTGCCATCTTTGATTGCTTGTTTAATTTGTTCAACTTTAGCACTATTAATATCACTTGCTTGTGGTTGTAATAATTTTTTTTGTAGCTCACTAGGAGCAAAAGAACTTTCTTTAACGACTTCATTAGTGGACACTTTTTTGTCCCGCATCGGGGCTGTCGCATCTTGTGGGTCGCGGTTTGTCACCTGAGTCAACGCAGAAATTGCAGATGTTTGCTCAATAGCCATAATGTGTTTTCCTATTTCCGATTTTTTTCATATGTGAGTTATCGGCTTATATTGATGAATCTTTAGTGTGTATAGTGTTACAAAATATTGCACCATTCACCAGCTATACTCGTCATATTTCAAGTTGCAGCGTTGTTAA
>NZ_JAMPRR010000048.1:0-8689 GCF_028483405.1 Providencia sp. PROV076
GTTCAACCAAATGGCTGACCAGCACGCAATGCTGAGCCACGCTGTAATGCTGATCCAGGTGACCGGTAAAACGACAGATATTGGACAGAGCCGTCGCGATATCCTCAATATTAATCGCATCAGGGTTGATATCTTGGAACGAAAAACGTTTCCCGCTGTGGGTCAGTATCCAATCCGGGGCGGAGCCTTGTTTTACTTGTACGTGCATAGCTGCCAACAACTGCGCCACCAGCGACCGCTCCAACACAGTCAAATTACCAGACGTATCTGCCTGAAGGAATTCAAGCTGCTGTTTAGTGTACTTCGGCAAAGTCATCTTCTCTCCGATTTCATAAACGCTTTAACGCGCAGATTTTAAAGCCAACTTGTAACGGGTCTTTACTGCTTACTGACTGATTTTGCTCTTCTGAATTTGTTGCCAGGCCTCAATCTCTCTTTGAGAATCAGCATCCATGTCACCGGCCTGCAATGTGATTTGTTCCTCCAGAATGGAATCGAGATAGAGGTGATAGCGAGCACGCCGCTGTATACGCATAACAAAGAGAGCAAATACCAATACCCCACTACCGATCAGCGAGAAGGAAATGGCTGGGAGTGATGTCATCGGCATAGAGGAACTGCCGTCGTTAATCCACATAGACAGCTTTACCACCAGCACCGCAATGACCAATAGAACTACTGGGCGCATGATTGGGCGAATGGTACTGAAGCGGTCATCCCGGATGGAAAGGAGAACACCTTGAGAGGGGTCGTAGAGTGCCATCGTAAATACTCCGGTTGTTAATCTTAAAACAAAGCTAGCACGGTGCATTTGGCTGACGAATAGCGAGCGGCCACAGTAGAACGTCTTTTTTGGGTAAGTGAGAGCGCTTGATTACGTATGAGAGATACCAGAAAAAAACGCCACTGTTGCTGGTGGCGCTTAATCATATCGTGTATGAATTATCGAACGGAACAGACGGAAGCGATTAGATATCCAGCTCAACGTCAGTTCGGGGACGACAACAACAAGGCAACACTTCGCCTGGATTCACAAAGGCCAGGGGCTTAGTCACATACTCCACCGTACCGGCCAGTAAAGACACTCGGCACGAACCGCAGTAACCTTCCCGGCACTGATACTCAACCACAATGCCTACTGACTCCAGTCGTTCGAGGATGGTACTCACGTCGCTGGTGGCTTCAATCCGCTTTTTGCTATGTACTGCATGGATACACCCAGACATAATTCCACCCTATGTAGTGATACTGAACCAAGGGATCTTAAAATGTGCTAAAAACGCCTCAGCGGCTCCCAGAGGCGTTTCTTTGTTTCCAGTGCAATCGTATGTGGATTTAAATCAAAAAGTCGCCCTGAGACGTTTTCATGGCGAATGAGAAGGGATCCCGATCCTTCTCCGATCTACTTTACGACGCCGTGGAGCGACTCACGGCGTCGATAAAACGTTTTTCCCCAACACCAAACAAGAACGAGTCCAGCGCTTTACGGCCCGCTAACTCAGCCCCTTCCAATGCCGTTGCCAGGAAGTCGATCGGGCACACCATGCGGCCAGACAGCTTATGGGTGACCACCAGGTGATGGTCATTCATGGAGCGGGTAACCAGAAACTCTACTTGTTCACCATGTACCGATCGGCTGAAGCTCGCTTCCACTGAAACATGCGCATAACCATTTGCCGTTTTTACCTTGCCTGCCAACTCCATACGCTTCTCCTGTGTCGTTTTCTTGTCTGTGGTCAATCCTACCACCAAGCACCCTCCGACAAAGCGGGATTAACACAACTTGCCAGCGATTCTCTCGGCCAACCCCTCACAGGAGAACAACAAGTTATTTTCCTGTTCACGGTTCCCAAAATGAAAAAACCGCCCAAGTGAAGGCGGTTTCAAATCCAGCATATTGCTCGCGTTATTCCTCGGTCAGAGGCTTCAACGAGAAACGCCCAATCCGGGTATAGCGACCCAGATAGAACCCGACGAACGAGCTCAACACCACACACATGGTTCCAGTAAACCCAATTGGTTCATGCAGTACATGCTGCTGAATGTTCATGATCGCCCACATGCAACCGGCGTAACACAGAAAACCAGGAACGGATACCAAACGTTGCTCTCCGTTTGTCAATGGCCTTAGCCACCCATACACCGCGCAACCAAATAAAGCGAAACAGATAAACAGGCTCGGAAACGCTCCATCAGCCAGGGCATTCATCCCCGCCACAACCAGAAACAGTAACGATACGTTAAACCAGTACAGAGATCCCGGTGCCGGTATTTTAGTGCCAAACAATCCAGACTCACTCGGTGCCTTTGCCGCTTCGATGCTCATGCTTACCCCTCGTTGATTGTTAGTTCGTGATCGGCCAATCCAATCACTTGAGCCCTCGACATCCCCCACGGATAACGAGAGCAAAACTCAGAACTTTAAAACCCTGCCCAGCCTCATCACCAAATCGCGATAAAGCCACTTTCTTCGCCCCCGACAGAGTGACCCACCTTGTGACACAACATCACCAGATGAATATTAAGACCCATACGCTCCGTGACGAAATTGCTTAACGAAGCCAATGATGAGTATCCAATTTCGTCACTGAATGCCTTGCCCGCGAAATCACAAAGTAACTTCACCAAACCTATCTCATCCACCAGCGCCAGGCTCAACGTCAACGCAACTACCTCTGTGCGCTCTCCCACCCCAGATGCTCGTTGCGCCGATCGCTCTGTGGCAATTCCGCCGCATCCGACAAGCTCGGCTCCACACTTTTCAACAGCGTGAACTATGGGGACCCCCAAAACTCTCCCTCAGGGCTTCCTTCTCAAATAACCGGGTGGAAAGCTGAACCCTCTTTCACACCCGAGAAACGACTCAAAGAGTACGGGAGCCAAAAAAATCAGGCAAAGGTTATCGGCCTCGTTTTGCGCCCGTTTTGGGACGGACTCAAAACCAAATCCGTTAACACCCCCAGTGGAATAAACCGTAAAAAACCCCAAAACCCCCGGAGGAAACTCACTCCAAAAATCCAAAATGCATTCACACCCCTCAACAACCCCCGGAGGAAAATCATTCGAGGCATCCTGCTCATCTAAACCTCATACTGAACCCGCCATCCGCGACCCGCGAAGTGCTCTAACTCAACACCCTAAACAATCCCACCCATATCATTGCCCGCAATCCCTGAGAAAAAACAAAGCGCCATTTCCGTACCTCATTCTCACTTTGTTTACCCGAATTACATTCACATCGAGAACAAAACAAAAACAAAATCGCTCCTTCTTGTTTCGTTTACCTTCCCACCTTTCCCGATCGCAAATAGTCACCGCAAAAAAAACAAACCCGGCCATCCCGAATTCATTCTTGATACCCCAGCGCCCGTTGAAAGCCCGAGAGTCGCCTAAAGGCTCACTAACTGATCGCCTGAAGGCTCACTTTACAGAGGGAGACGTGTTTAAAATTAGGCGTAAAAAACCGGGACGGTGCCCGGCTTCAGATGTGCTATGGCGATGCGTTAAGTTAGCTCATAGAGGCAAGCTCATGGATTGGCGCGCTCATATTGAGAGACCAGCGGGAGACCTTGTTCTCAGCATCAACTTGATAGCTGACCAGGAACATGTAAATCCCGAAGCACAAGCGTGAAGGCTCAGTGAAGCCCAGCATGCATTTCGATTCCCTCGCCCCGAACAATGCCATCACCTTCAAGAGAACGTCCTGATCCCATTCATCAGCATGATGGATATACACCAGAGTGTTGCGTTGCAGACCCTTCGCAAATACTTCAAGTGCAGCCAGATCACTATTGGTATCAGCCAACACCTTAACGGCCGCGATCTTTTTGTGATTCGCCATTGTCATTACCGTTTCGACAGTACCGTCCAAAACTTCATGGGTCGCCTTTAGTCCCCAAAGTAACTCTTCGTGTTTTGTACCCAGGTTGCGGGTGAAATTTGCGCACACTTCACTGATTGCAATTGTTGCGTGTCTGTTAACGTTTTCGTGAGACATTCTCAACATTCCTCTTGAGTTGATTTTAACCATACCGGTCGTTTTGTTTACGCAGCTATAACCCCACGCTAAAGCTGCTTCCTACTCTCTGTTATCCGCCGGGATAACAGCTGGCGAATTGCCCGGTTCTTTTTCATCTCAGAACGGATCAAACTCAGCTGCGGTTCGTAAGTAACAATGAGCGTCAATTCACGGGGTGTAGCATCCGTGAAAACTTTCGCTGGATAGCTTTCCCCTTTGTTCACTTTCAAATACTTCGGAACCACCCTTGCAATTTCCCCTCCCGCCTTTCGCAATGGAGTCATCCTCGCCCAGCGGATCCGAACGGATGGACCCTGCTTAACAACGTTGAATGAGTAATGCGCTTTTTCACCACCGGCCGTTGCCAGCTTCCAAAAATCTTCTCTCAGCGTCGTTGCTTCGGCAGTCAAAACATCAGCCGATCTGTCCAAGGCTTTGACGCTTTCCTCCAGATGCTTGATGTAGCTTTCCACATCCATAGAGTTACCCTCACTTTAAAAATTCAAAAAGACCAAAAAAACGGAACCCCTATTATTACCCCACATGAGATCTCTTCCGGCTAAAGCAAAAACACCCTAAATAGGTTCAAAAACTCAGCCCCCCCAAAAAAAGCGGTAATATTATTACGCCGCCTTAGTGATCTCATGGACTGTTTCTCTTCTTTTGCACTCTCATGGCGAAAAGAAAGGCATCAGAGTTGTTGGGTGAACACATGAAAATACCTTTTTGAGCAAGACTGCGATTTTGGGGGGCAAAGAGGCTAAATCACTGCCTTTTAACTAACCCCGTATATAATATGGCAGCAGAGTGATCTTGTGGCATTTCCCTTGATTAACACTCTTATGGCGAAAAGAAAGGCATAAGAGTTCAATAGTCGTTACGTAATCCAGTCACCAGGCACACTAAGCACTAAAACAGCACATCAACTCAAGGTTTTTCGTCCCCGAAACGAGGCGCTTTTCCGGCTTGCGATCGAAATCGTCCCATCAAAATCTATCCTGGTAACAGCCGAAACATCGTGGAAAAGAGATGAAGATTAGCAGGTGTTGCCACTCAAAATAATTTGGTTCAATCGGTGAGTTTCTGACCTGTATTTGGGTTAGTTAATTTCGTCAGCGGTTATCCCCATGATAAAACGAGAGGGGTAATCCGTACCAAAAACAAGAATTATTTTTAAGTCGATAGCCCTGATTTACGGCCATATCTAGCCGTAAATCAGGGATAAAAAAGGCCATGAATGAAGGCTAAATCTGGCCTTAAAAATTGGCTAAATATAGCCGTAAATCATGTCCTTTTTCGTCCTCGTTTTGTCGATGAAAAAGGATGTTTTGTGATTTTCGAATGGCTATGATGTGCTCCGATTGTCTCGGGGCGAACGAATTTTTCGGGGTGATATCTCGACTGTCTCACTTTGTTAGCAGCATGAAGTGGCAAGGATGGGGGGGACGGAAGGGTATCACAAGCTGTAATTGTGTTAATAAAAGGTTAACAAATGAGTAAGAAAAACGCGATCGTATGTGGTGTGGACATTGGTTATAGCAACGTCAAAATTGCGACTGGCGATGCTTTTGCTTCTGTACCAGACGTCTCAATCTTCCCAGCGTATGCCACCACGGAAGAAGAAGAGGATGTAAATCTGGTGAAGCGCAATCGTGACCACGAAGTCACCGTCTACCCGAACGGAAACATGTGGCGAGCATTTACTGATCGTCCAGATGGGCGTGAACTACATGACAGTTATCACACCACGGAAATGTACTTGGCGCTGTACTTTGGCTCGTTGGCAAAAATTGCCGAGAAGGTCGGTAGCACCATTGACCTGTTGGTAACTGGTTTGCCTGTAAGGCTCGCCAGTGATGATAACGAGCGCTCCAAGTTGGTCGCCAGGTTGACAGGTACATTCACGATTAATCCGTCCACAAAAGTGACGGTCAAGCAAGTGATGGTAATCCCGCAAGGTGTTGGTGTTATCAACGATGTCGCGAACCGCGAAGGCTTTATCAGTGAAGATGAACTGTCAGAATCTAATATTCTGGTCATCGACCCTGGTTTTTTCTCGATGGACTATGTGGCCTTCAGTAATGGTAGCCGCGTGATGGGCTCCAGCGGCTCTTCACTGAAAGCCACCAGCACGATCATTGAAGGAATTGTTCGCACTCTCAATGAAGAAAACCCGCATGAGCGGCGTGATGATCTTCCTGAAATGGTCGAAATTGCGTTACGCAAAGATGCGGCTTCGTTCTTCAATGGTGCCCGCCACATTGAAGTAAAACCGCTGCTAAGCAAAGTTATTCCGCAAATCGCTGGTGGCGTAGTAAAAGAATTGCGCAAAAATGTCCGTGCGTTAGGGGCTATTCACATCATTGTGACCGCTGGTGGTGGAGCTCCTTATTATGAGCAGGCCGTGCGCGAAGCGTTCCAGAATGCCCGTATTGTAACGAGCCCAAATCCGGTCGCAAGCAACGCAATTGGCTTCTGGAACTACGGCGTTGACACCGTCATCTACGGTGACGAATAACGGATAAGGATACGTAATGCAGTTACGGGTGACGATTAATGACATTCTTTGTCCCGAGCTCGCTGCGTACCTTGAGTCCTGTCCACCAGGCAAAAGAAGTAGCGCACTGGTTGCCCTGGCGAACAGGGCTTATCTTGAAGGGTTAGGGCGTGAGGCAACGCCCAACATCTACAAGAAAGGAAAGGTAAGCGAGAAGCCGCGCTCACAAAAATTGGCAAAAGGAGGAAAAACAGGGCAGAATATTTCGTCGCCGGTGGGGACCGGTCTACAATCGTCTTATTCTGAAAACCAACCTGAGTTAGCAAAGCAGCAAGTAGCTCAGCCGTTGGCATCAAAAGCAGTAGAAGCAGTATCCGTTATACCAGGAAGCAATATTGAGTCTTCGGAGCCGCGTGGGGCGGTGTTGATGAAGAGCGAGGCAGGAAGCGAAAATACATTGTCGGTATCAGTAGATACTCAATCTACTGAGAGGGATACCTATGTTAACGCTGAAAAATCGATCCATACAGAGACCGCGTTGCCGCGTAAGCGGTTCCGCTTAGGCTAAGCCACTCTGTTGGGTTAGGGGTAAACAAAATGGGTAAATTACTGTTAAGCGCCAGTGTGGCAGCAGTAATCCTCTCATCTCAAATACTCCCGGCACAAGCTGGGGTGGTTGATTTGAAAGGAACGGCATGGGAAAAACATGCCAAGAATGAATGCGGTCTGGACCCGCATCTCTTATACGCCGTTGCTTTGTGGGAAAGCAAACAGCGTGCCGGTGGCGGCGGTTATGTCGCCCCAAGCCCTTGGGCACTGAATAATGCAGTTTACGGTGCCTACTATCCAAAAAACTACGAAGATGCGAAGCGCGCGCTTAAGCGCTACATAGCCGCATCTAAAGTAACCGATATCGGTATCGCCCAGGTCAACTATCGCTGGAACGGGAAGTATGTCAGCAAGCCAGAGGATCTTCTGGATGTAGACACTAACATTCGGGTTGGCGCGAAAGTGTTATGTAACGCTATCAAAAACTCCCCAGATGACATCGTTTTAGCAATAGGTAGTTATCACACTCCGAACCCGGAACTGCGTGACAAAGCGCGTTGGTACGGTACGAATGTGCTCAGAATCTGGAAGAGGCTGATTGAAAATGGTTAATGAAAACATATCGCTATTGAGCTGCGCTGCTTCACTGGAAACACGCGCGCAATCTTTTTTCCGCAGTCCGTTTGTTCTGTCTGAAGATGATCGCTTAGTGTTAAAAGACAAAGACCTTCTAGCGCAGCTGACAAAATCTGTTAAATCATACAACGTACCTGTTTTTATAGTTGACTACATGCCTGGACGCAAACTTACAGAAGTGGATAACTTCGTCCGGCATGACTCCTATATTCTTCGGCTTGCACTTCTCGTGTACAGCATCAGGGTGAAAATTCTCAACGGCACGCTGGCCGAGTCATTTTACTGGTTGGGCTCCGATGAAGCGTTGAATTTCATTGAGCGGCTTGACGATAGTCAAACCATTGACGCCATCATCAAGGGCGAACTGTATATCAAACCGGTTCGTTCGCTGCGGGAGCTCGCTTCTGGGGAGTGGAGCTCTGTTTTTGGCAGTGATAACCCGCACATGACTTTGCCAGCTTATTTGCAATTACGTTTTGAACATTGGAGCACAGATCTATGAAAGCCGCACTCGTAAAAGATGAAGACATTTTTGCTTTGGCACAGCGGATGGTCAAACTGGGCTTCCGTCGTCGTATCATTACCACGTCGCTTAATGCAAGTGACCGACTCATTGACCATTTGAAAAAACAGTTCGGTCAGGAAGAAGTGGCAATCGGACGCTTGAAACTGTCGGAAACCTTCTTGGCTTCGCAGCCAAAAAAGATGGAGGCAACCAACTTTATGAGCATCTATCTACGTCGCGCGAAGGACCCTAGCAATCAGGATGACATCAGTGAAGTGGTCGATTCGTTTGAAGTGTATCGCGAGTTAAATATGCGATTCAGACCGACTATTGCGGCGGATGTTATGCTTCATCCGAACGAAGCCTGGACACTGGCGCGTGACTTCCGTTCTGATGAGATCCGAATGGTGAAATGCGTACATTGTAAAATGTCCTTTATCACTCCCTTTGATGGTGATCGTTCGAATAAAAAGCATAAGTGTTC
>NZ_JAMPRR010000049.1:0-7846 GCF_028483405.1 Providencia sp. PROV076
TACATTTGTTTTCTGATTTAGTGACAATGGTAAGGAACAGTTATGCAAATCAACTTAAATACTCCGGGCACAGCGGCTACATCAACAATACAAACTGTTGCTCCTGCTGCTCAGGCTAAAACCACCACTACAACAGCACCCTCTACTGCAGACACTGTCACCTTATCTGCTGAAGCAAAGGCGAAGCTGGCTGCAGAGCAGCAAGAATCTAAAGCAATAAATCCAACACTGACTACATTAGGTGGTGGCTGGGGTAATGAACCACCAAAATAAGAGGTAGTTTGTGGGGACATTTATTACGACTCTTGCTGAGTACTTATGGGTGTTGTGCATAGGTTCTCTACTGCTGTCCTTAGTCTGGTCGGCCAGTAAATCTGCACGAATAACCATATTGATACTCACTTTATCGGGATTAGCTCAAGACAGGATTGCTCCTTTGCTGATGGGGATATCTGAAACATCTCCTGAGCTCGCTCGCTTACTTTGGTACCCAAGTTGGGTGATATGTCAAACATTGACGCTTGGTATCATCTGGGTTATTCATAGAAAATTCGTATGGGCGGTTGAACAAATCACTCAATTCATTTGTTTAAGCATCTTGATGCACTCTGTTCTGCAGGTAGCGAGATTCACAGACAGAGTCATATTTGGCACTGATCTATTGGGTGGTATATACAAATATGGAATACCAGCTATAAATATCGCAGCAATTTTAGCGATATTTTTATGGTCCATATCAGGAGCCGTCAAGCACAGAAAGGAACTTCAGGAATGCTGACTTTTGTTATGTCTGCAATTACGTTTGGCTTTTTACTGTTAAGTCTGTTTTTCTACAAGAAGTTGATTGGAATGTCAGATGCATTAAACATTATCGAAAAGCAGGTGGCCGCTGATATGGAGATCCGGGCGCATAGATTATGCCTGCTTGCATACGAAGCGCAACGGTTCGGTAACTCTGTGGATAGACGTGCTTTGGATGAAGAGTTTAAAGATTTTTTGCACCTGTACATTGAAGACTACCAAGCAGAAGTCGCAAAAAAGATCAGAGAACATAAGCTCAGCGAGATTTCTGCCTACGGATTTATTAAATTAGATAAGTAGTCATAACAACAAAGCTGTGGACAAGATCTGTCTTGTCTTATTTTAAATGCCCCCCACTGCTTCTCATAGTGATGCACGCCAGCTTTGGCCACCTTTAGATTTGACTGATGCTGCTTGTTAAGAAAATTCTGAATATCTTGCTGAACCTGATGCACAGCATCCAGTAATTGGGCTAAAGCAAACTCCTCGGCATGAAACACAAAGGTTTTACTGGCAGGTTCAAGCCAGCAAAACATGGCTTCATTATCCATCCAGGTGATCACCTGATTAAAACCGGTTAAATGATGCGCTTGATAACGACGCAGAGCAGTATTATCCCGCACTGAATGATCCAGCTCATCTGCATGACGCCATAACGCCTCATTCCGCAGTGGATGGTTTAGATCAGGCAGGTTGATTTCACTTCGCAGCGCCATGGCTCTATGACACAAATCCAGCCCCAGTTCTCCGCAACACTTGGCGGGCCAGAAAATCCGGGATAATTGATAGCTATGGATCAGAATTAAATGCACGGCATCGTACATATCTTCACAAGCCCGGCGCTGACAATCCCAGTCTTCAGACCAGTCATGTAATTGTTTGATGGCTCTGTCCAGTTGCTGACCAGCCTCAACGACTAACTCAGCTTGCAGTTCTGCCTGCTTCATGTAGACCAATAATTCTTTGGCATCCATTTCAACACTCCTGTAAGACGAGACAACACCCTGATTCGGGTACTCTGTATTTTCAGTGTAGAAAGCAAAAAGTCCTTTGCAAGCTGACAAAACAGAAGCTAAGTTATAGATTTTCCAGTTATTACCTATTAACGGTCCTTCAATAAATCTAAGCTGCTGAGTTCATGTGATATAGCATCTTTTGGATTTTTCAGATTTTTTGTATTTATTTTCAACAATCTGCTGTTCTGTTCAGCAAAAAAGCGAGTCACAAGCTATCGGTTATAAAATAAGATGGCCGTTCTAAACCGGGCTTTCATCAAATAGTTACATCTGTTTTTTAAACTTTGACGTACAATAACTGCCTTTTTCGTTGCTGCAGAGGAATTTTATGCTGGGCTTTTTTGAACGCTTAACCAACCCTTTCCCTGATAAAGAGCCAACTCAGCCACCTCAAGGCCTGTTTGCATTTTGTTTGCATTACAGTCAAGGCATGGTGTTGCCTCTGATCCTGATGTCTATTGCGACAGCCTTACTGGCCGCATTAGAAGTGTCCTTATTTGGCTATATGGGGCAATTAGTCGATTGGTTGGTAACCAAGAATCCGGCTACTTTCTGGCAGGAAGAGCAGGATACCTTGATCACTATGGCCATAGTGATGTTGCTGGTGTTGCCTGGTTTGGTATTTTTTCACTCAGCCCTGATCCACCAAACTATATTGGGTAACTACCCTATGTCGATCCGCTGGCTGGCGCATCGTTATTTACTGAAACAAAGTTTGGGTTTCTACCAGAATGAATTCGCTGGTCGCATCGCCACTAAAGTGATGCAAACGGCTTTGGCAGTGCGCGAAACGGCCACCAAGCTGCTGGATGTGATGGTGTATGTGGTGGTGTATTTTGGCTCTATGTTGTATCTGATCGCCGATGCAGATTGGCGCTTGGTACTGCCGATGATTGCCTGGTTAGTCATATACACCGGCTTGCAGTTTTATTTTGTGCCGAGACTGAAACAAGTTGCAACAGAACAAGCCGATGCCCGTTCAGAAATGACAGGCCGTATTGTCGACAGCTACACCAATATCAGCACTATTAAACTGTTTTCACACACGGCTCGTGAGTCAGAATACGCCCGCGATAGCATGCAGCTGTTTCTGGTGCCTGTGTACAGACAAATGCGACTGGCTACCTGGCTCAATATTTGTGTGCAGGGTCTGAACTATCTGTTGGTGTTCTCTATTGCCACGCTGGCGATATGGCTTTGGTCTGTCAATGCCGTCACTGTGGGCTCTATTGCCATCGCAGTCAGTCTGGCGCTGCGTTTAAATGGTATGTCGCAGTGGATCATGTGGGAAGTCAGTGCACTGTTTGAAAACATAGGTACTGTGGCAGATGGTATTGCGACTTTGTCTCAGCCTCAGCAAATCATCGACAAAGCTGATGCGAAGCCGCTTGAAGTGCCACAAGGTCAGATTGAGTTTAAGCAACTGAACTTTAACTACGGCAAAGCAGCAGGTGAACATGGTCCTGTGATTGATGGTCTGGACTTGTCGATTAAACCCGGTGAAAAAGTAGGTTTAGTCGGCCGTTCTGGTGCTGGTAAATCCACGCTGGTGAACTTACTGCTGCGCTTTTATGATGTCAATTCAGGCCAGATTTTGATAGACGGTCAGGACATCAAAACTGTATCACAGGAAAGTCTTCGCGCTCATATAGCTATGGTGACCCAGGATACCTCCCTGCTACACCGTACTGTAAGGGAAAATATTTTATATGGTCGTCCTGGCGCTACCGAAGCGGAAATGATTGAAGCAGCCCGTTTAGCCGAAGCCGATGCTTTTATTCAGGAGCTTACCGATCCTAAAGGCAACAGTGGCTACGACGCTCAGGTGGGCGAACGTGGAGTCAAGCTTTCTGGTGGTCAACGTCAACGTATTGCAATAGCTCGGGTTTTACTGAAAAACGCCCCTATTCTGATTTTGGATGAAGCCACCTCAGCGCTGGACTCCGAAGTAGAATCAGCTATTCAGCATAGTCTGACTCAGTTGATGATAGGCAAAACGGTTATAGCCATTGCACACCGTTTATCTACCATAGCAGCTATGGACAGGCTGATCGTTCTGGATCAAGGTCGTATTGTGGAACAAGGCAGTCATCAGGAACTGATCGCCAAAGGCGGTATTTACGCTCAATTATGGGCGCATCAAACCGGCGGCTTTATTGGTGTGGAATAAATAATAAAGGTCAGAGTCTTGGCTCTGACCTGTTGTTTTTAGCTTAAACGCGGGTCGGTTTCAGCGACCATCGGCCGGTTTAAATGCGCATTTCTGAACTGTAATAATACAGGGAAGGGTTTTAAGTCGACTAAATCGCGGAACAATATCCAGTCGATTAAAGTGAACAGACTGATACCAGGATAGTCCCAGTCACCGAAATGCCCTGCCCTGATTTGTTGCTCAAGTGCCTCTAGCGTCGCCTGAATTCGCTCATGCTGAAGATTAAAAAACAATTTATCTTCAGTCACGTCAAAACCTGAGCGCTTACAAAGCAGTAATTCAACCAAGGAGTCTGTGCAGGCATTGATGGTCGTCAGACCGTTTTCCTGATCCCAGCTCAATGGTTTGAATTTCAGTTTCGAAGCCAAATAACGATAAATTACGCCTGAATCAAAAATAACCTGCTCTCCATCCACTAACACAGGCACTTTGCGTGCCGGATTATGTTGTACCAACACTGAACGGCCTTCAGACTCAAAAATATTAAGCGCTACAAACTGATAAGGTTGCCCTGCCAGTACTAAACGTAAACGACGAACAAAAGGGGAAGCCACTGAACCTAATAACTGCATAACCTACTCCAATTTCAAACCATAGCTTTAGTGTACAACCAGAGTCAGCGGCTTAGATAGTGCTGATAGTCTGTTAATTTGGGCTTAGGGCAGAAAGCTTTTTCAATTCAAATTGATACGCAGTCTGAGCAACCTGCGCAATGATAGCTTCATTGGTTCGGCTTGACTCGGCTGAGTCTTTCACAAAAACAGCAACCAGCAAGGGCCGTCCATCAGGCAACAGAATGATACCTAAATCATTAGTGGCCGCAGTTTTTCCGGCTTTGATACCCGAAGTACCAGTTTTATGTGCGACCACAGTACCAGCTGGTAACAAACCTTTTAACCGCTCTGGTCCTGTGGTGGTTTCGACCATCCACTTCCATAACAAAGCCTGCGAGGTTTCAGACAGCTGTGTTTTTTGCTCAAACTTTTTCAGGATCTCTGCAGCACCTTTCATCGAGGTCCAGTTTTGATACTGCACCTGATCATCGGCGTGCATCTGCGCTTCATTTGCGACCACAGCGGTCTCCTTTATACCCATAGACTGGATATAGTCATGCAAAGCAGCTGGTCCACCAACCAGTTCAAATAACAAATCACAGGCCACGTTATCGGTGTGCGAGACCGAGTATTGCAGCAGTTGCTGCACTGGAACACTAAACTCGTCTCCCTGATACGCTTTCATTATCGGAGCCCAGGTATTCTGTAAAACCTTAGCCCTGTTTACGATAACGGTCTGATTTAAATCCAACTTTCCCTGATCAACCTGATGCAGTACCAACATAGCTAAATGCAATTTAAATACACTTTGCATTGGGAATTTTTCAAAAGGATTAATCAGTAAAGGTTCCAGATCGTCAGGCCCCCACACTGCAACGCCTACAGTGGCTTTTTTTCCAATGACTATGGATTCAATTTGCTCTTTTAACAGTGGGGATTGCGCTGAGGTTTCGAATGAACTAAAAGATACCATCAGTAGCGTCGAGGCAGTAACTACAGCTTTTATAATGACATTCATCGGATTGTCCTTTTGATAAGTCGATATGAATTATACAAAAGGCAGCCAAAGCTGCCTTTTTAGGGTATAGGAAGTATAAACCACCTTTTTGGGTATAGGAAGTATAAACCACCTTTTTGCTCCTCATCCGAAGTATCTTACCTGAAATTCCCTCACTCGTTTACCGCTCAAGCCCCAATTTTAACTGCCGGTCCAGCCTAAACCGCTCTAATAAGGTTCGATTTGGCGGTAAAATCTCTAGCCTGATAGCTCGAGAGATACAAACTGCCCCACCGCCCCGTTTAAAAGTTGGCAGTGTTGAGCAGTGTTGGATTTGGGGTCGTCAGTCAAAGAGACGACTCTGTGATGGATCGAACAGGCTGGGAGTCAGTGGCGGCGCTCGTTCTGGTGGCAGCTCACGCTGCTTGGCGGCATTCGCCTTGGCTGTTTTCTGTTTCAGATGCTTGAGAATCTGCTCAATGACCTTCGGATCTTCGATGCTGGCAATCACTTTGACGTGACCGCCGCAGTGTTCGCAGACTTCAATATCAATATTGAAGACTCGCTTGAGGCGTTGCATCCAGGTCATGGCGCGGTGGCGCTCTGCAGGACTCTTGTCACGCCAGTTAGTATCGAGACCTTCCGATTTGTCGGGCTTCTTGCCCCGCTTGGCGGGTGTTACTTGAACTCGGTGTTTGCTGTTCGGTGCAAAGACGCCGTGGAAGCGTGTGAGGTTGACTCGCGGCTTAGGTACCAACGCAGCGAGTTTGGCGATGAAGTCCAGCGGCTCGAAGATCACATGGGTGGTGCCATTGCGGTACGGAGTTTTGAGCTCGTAACGCACCTGCCCATTGGCGGTTAATGCCAGACGTTTTTCTGAAACCGCTGGCCGACTAATGTAGCGACACAAGCGCTCAAGCTTATCCCGCTGATGCGCTTCGGCCATCACACCGGCGTGTAGCGAGAAACCAGCATGGTTGGCTACTCGACTGCTTGAGTCGGCTTTATCCTCACGCCCTGGCAAGGTTTGCAGGGTGAAGACTTTGCGCCCTTGCTGGGGGCCGACGGCAATGCGATACGTAACCGAAGCACCATGTAATTGAGTCAGCGTATCGTCTTCGCCCTCTTCCAGTGTCAACCACGTATTCTCGGCATCACGCTCCAAAATCCCACGCTTTTCCATGCAGCGAGCGATGCGATGGCTGAGGGTGTGAGCGAGCGTATTCAGCTCATCGTAAGTGGGTGCCTTGACACGATGGAAGCGTTGCTTGCCATAGTCATCTTCGGCATAGACACCATCGAGAAACAGCATGTGGTAGTGGACATTGAGATTTAGCGCGGAGCCAAAGCGTTGGATAAGAGTCACTGAGCCAGTTTGTGCAGAGGCTTTGGTGTAACCGGCTTTTTTGATCAGATGAGTTGAGAGTGTACGATAGACGATACTCAAGACCTGGCCCATCAGCTGGGGATGGCGAGCCAGCAAAAAGCGTAGCTGGAAAGGAAAGCTGAGCACCCACTGGCGAATGGGCTCCTTGGGGAAGACTTCGTCTATCAGCAGCGCCGCACTCTCGGCCATCCGGCGGGCACCGCAGCTAGGGCAAAAGCCGCGTCGTTTACAGCTGAAGGCGACCAGACGCTCGTGATGACAATCCTCGCAGCGAACCCGCATGAAACCATACTCCAGACGGCCACATTGGAGGAGGTCGTTGAATTCTTGTTGGATGTAGCGAGGCAGGTGTTGACCTTGGGCTTCGAGTGAGGCTTTGAAGGCTGGGTAGTGCTGCTCAACCAGCTGGTAGAGCAGCGTCTGGTCGGGTTGGTGGCGTTCGTAACCGTTTGTTTGAGTGGGCGATTGACTCGCCGTGGCGTTCCTTGCCAGCGACATGGGTATCCTCCGCTGATACTGTGGTTATGTACAGTATCAGCGGCTTGCGTTCAGACGTCCAGTCTGGCCCTAGACATCGCTAAATGCTTAACCCGCAATAGCCCTCACGAGTTGTTATCAGCCACTACCGGTTGAGCGAGAAGGTTTTGGGTTCAGGGTGCTATTGCTCCACCAATCACAATACTGAAGCCCCAACTGTTATCAGTTGGGGCTTTTTCTTGTCTGTTTGCGGCGGTTGCGTTTTATCGGTAGTCGTCGAGCTCTGCACCATCCCACATAAGAGCTTAACGGTGCGATCTTCAACGCCATCACACAAAACTTTCTTTTTCACGCACAGTCAACTTATTGGATGTTTTATTAACAACCCAAAAGGAGATATTT
>NZ_JAMPRR010000050.1:0-5866 GCF_028483405.1 Providencia sp. PROV076
GTCGGCAGCGGGCCAAAAAGGAATACGTCCATGCCCATCGAGGTGAAACCGGCTGTGAGCGCGGGTTCAAGCATATAGCCCGACAGGCGCGTATCCTTGCCGATCACGACACGATGGCGGTGGTCACCGCGACGAAAGACACGGCCAGCCGCCATGCCGACGCGCAAGGCGGTTTCCGCCGTCATCGCGCCTTCGTTGGCTTTGCCACGAATACCGTCTGTGCCGAAATATTTGCGCACCATAAGGTCGATTATCCTGTCGTCGGGTCGCCCTCAAAGGGGACATGCCTGCTGAACCGCGAATATAGAGAAATATCCCGAATGTGCAGTTAACGAATTCTTGCGGTTTCTTTCAGCGCCGCCAATACCGCCAGCCCGTCGCGCAAGGGGCGCGGCTCGTGTGTGCGGATGAAGTCAGCTCCACCTGCGGCGGCGGCAAGCTCTGCAGCGAGTGTCGCGGCCCCGACATCCCCCGGACCACGGCCTGTGAGCGCGCGCAGAAAGGATTTGCGCGAAACAGACAGAAGCACCGGCAAATCGAAGCGCAGCCGCAATTCATCGAACCGCGCCAGCACCGAGAGCGAGGTTTCGGGAGCAGCCCCCAGAAAAAACCCCATGCCGGGATCAAGGACAAGGCGGTTGCGTTTGATACCGGCACCCGTCAGCGCCGCGATGCGCGCGTCAAAGAACGCCGCAATGTGATCCATGATGTCGCCAGCGGGTGCCTCGCGCCGATCTGCCTGCCCGTCTTGCACCGAATGCATAACGACGAGTTTGGCAGATGATTTCGCCAATTGCGGATAGAACGCAGCGTCTGGAAAACCGCGAATATCATTGAGATAGGCCACACCACGCGACAAGGCATAGGCTTGCGTCGCGGGTTGATAACTGTCGAGCGAGACGGGAATGCCATCTGCCTTGAGCGCGTCCAGCACCGGCGCGATACGCGCGATTTCTGTGTCGGACGAAACAGGCGCGGCGTCGGGATTGCTGGATGCCGGACCGAGGTCGATCACATCTGCCCCCTCGGCCATCAGCTTACGCGCCTGCGCAATGGCTGCGTCTGGCGCCAGATACCGGCCTCCATCGGAGAAACTGTCCGAGGTTATGTTGACGATGCCGAAAATGATGAGCGATTTATTCATGGGGGCTTCTATAATAATAATAATCGAGCATGAGTCTCATACGGATGCTCGGGTCGAAAGGGAATCCCCAGGCGAGTAACCTGTTTGCGGTGATCCATTAGCTGCAGGAGCAGAATAGCATACATCTGGAAGCAAAGCCAGGAAAGCGGCCTATGGAGCTGTGCGGCAGCGCTCAGTAGGCAATTTTTCAAAATATTGTTAAGCCTTTTCTGAGCATGGTATTTTTCATGGTATTACCAATTAGCAGGAAAATAAGCCATTGAATATAAAAGATAAAAATGTCTTGTTTACAATAGAGTGGGGAACACGAACCGTTAGCTGTTGTCCATTTTTCTCAATATAGCCAGCACCACGGTTTTCATTATTCTCTGTTAAGGCAGTTTGTAAATCAGACAAAGGAATTTGCAATTGTTGCAATCGGTTCAGATCAGGGGCAACCACATAGGTTTTATTAAAGCCACCGATACTGTTGATCTCCGCAACGCCTTTTACGCGCTGTAATTGCGGTCTTACAATCCAATCCTGAATTTCACGTAAATCCATCGCCGAATAAGGGGTTCCATCCGGCTTTTTAGCATTTGGTTCGGCTTTAATCACCCATTGATAGATTTCACCTAAACCTGTCGAAATAGGCGACATGTTAGGTTGCACATCTTCAGGCATTTCTCCCATTGCTTCTTGCAAGCGCTGGTTGATAAGCTGTCTGGCCCAGTAAATATCCGTGCCATCTTCAAAAATGATGGTCACTTGCGATAAGCCGTAGCGTGAAATCGAACGGGTTTGTTCCATTTTCGGCATGCCTGACATGGCATTCTCAATTGGATAGGTAATCCGCTGTTCCATTTCCAAAGCCGTAAAGCCATTGGCTGAAGTGTTAATCTGCACCTGAGTATTGGTAATATCCGGTACAGCATCAATCGGTAACTTTTGATAACTATAAATACCAATAGCAATCCAGGCTGCAACAAACAGCATGACCCAGATTGCGTTATGAATAGAAAACTGGATCAGCCGATCAAACAGCCCTTCAGGTTTTACCGATTCGTGGTCTGGAATGTGAGGGCTTTTAGTGCTCATGTGAAGCCTCTCCTTTTTCCATCTCAGATTTCAGTAAGAAACTGCCTTGAGCGGCATATTTTTGTCCCTGATTAAGCCCATTTACCACTTCAATCCACTGGCTATCCCCAGACGATTGACCTAATTTCACCGGCTGCGGAGTGAATTCAACTTTTTGTCCATGCTGAGTGGCGACAAAAACCACATCTTTTCCATCGACATTCTGAACTGCGGACTTAAGTACCCGTAATGCGGTACTTTCACTGCGTTGTTGCAACTGTACGTTTACCATCAAGTTTGGACGTAATTCGGTTGCATTCGATTCAACTTTTGCTCGCACCTGAAGACGACCTGTTTGAATATCCGCTTCAGTATTTAAGGTTTGAATAACTGCCCTGTAGACCTTTTCAGTTTGCAAAGATTTAAATTCGATCTTTTGATTCGGGGCTAAGCCCACAATTTCAGAATTTGGAACAATAAATTCAAGCCAGAGCTGATCTAACCGGTCTATGGTAAAGAGTTGACTTGCTAACTGAACATTTTCTCCGAGCACCAAATCCTTTTTACTGATCACGCCGGAAATGGGGGCTTTCAAAATATAGCGCCCGTTACTGGTATTCACAGCACCAAACGCACTTAAACGTGATTGGGCCGATTGGACCTGAATTTGCGCCCGTTTATAGCTGTTGTAAGCACGTTGATAGTCCTGTTTTGCTGAAATACCCTGTGACCACAGCTGACGCTCACGCTCGAAGTCCTGTTTCGCCAGTTCAAGGTTGGTTTGTTCAATTTTTAGATTGGCCTGCTGATCGACTAAATCAGGAACAAGCAACGTGGCCAAAGACTGTCCTTTCTGAACTTTTTGGCCGAGTTCTACATAGACATTTTCGACATGACCACTAAAACTCGGAGAGACATGCGCTTGCTGGTCGGTATTCACGTTAAGTTTTGCTGGATAAGAACTTAATTTAACCACCGGACCTTGATCGACTGCTGATAACTGTATGCCTTGTTCAACCAGTTGCTTGGCCGTCAGGCTCACGCCTTCTGCATGCTCTTCGGTTTCACCGCCATGTTCCTCTTTGCCTTCTTCACTTCCATGTTCCTCTGCGCCTTCTTCCTCTGCATGTTCATCTGATGTTTCAGATTTATTCTTACCCGACAAGATCAAGAAAATACTGAGTAGTACGGTTGCGCCGATGACCAAACCAATCAGTAGAGGTTGAGAGATTTTTCCGCTCTGTTTTTTTAAGCTGTTTTTAAGATCGAACATGTTAATTTCCCCCACCAATGACAGGCATGGCCTGTATGTCTTGCCATAAGTTTTGATTGATTTGTGCAATAGCATCTTTCGACATGACTTCACTTGGGCTAATGCCTAAGCTCAAACTTTCTGCTTCAATGGCCTTTTGCCAGCCATCCCGTAACAACTGGACTTTACGCAGACGGATGTCTTGTAATTGAAGCGTGGCTTGCTGAACATCGGTTAAAGCAAACTTGCCTGCCAAGAAACCTTGTAGCGTCTTACTTTGAACTTGAGTCGCCAAAGGAATTTGAGTCTCGTCAACGACTTTGAATTGCAGCTCTAAACCCTGCAACTCGGTTAAAATTGTGCCTATTTGCAGCGCATTTTGCTTTAGATAAAACTCTTTCTGACGCTCTAATAAGTTCATTTTTTCTTGCGCGATTTTTATGCCATTTTGCTGACGATCGAAAATATTAAGCGGTACACTGACTCCGACTACTAATTGATTTTGTGTGGAGTTTTCCAAGGATTGGGTGCGGTTGACACCTAGGGGTCGTTTGCGGGAGGGGGCGGAATCCTACGCTAAGGCTTTGGCCAGCGATATTCTCCGGTGAGATTGATGTGTTCCCATCCGAGCGGCGAAACATGGGCCAAGAGATCGGGCGATAGCAGCTTTCCATCGCGTTTCTGGTTTGCAACGACCTCGCCGAGCTTCATGGTGTTCCAGAAGATGATGATGGCGGCGAGCAGATTCATGCCGGCGATGCGGTAATGCTGGCCTTCGGCGGAACGGTCGCGGATTTCACCGCGGCGGTGGAAGCTGATTGCCCGCTTCAGCGCATGATGAGCTTCGCCTTTGTTGAGCCCGATCTGGGCACGCCGTTGGAGTTCGGCATCCAGAATCCAGTCGATCATGAACAGGGTGCGCTCGACGCGACCGACTTCCCGCAGGGCTGTCGCGAGCTCGTTCTGCCGCGGATAGGAGGCGAGTTTCCGCAGAATCTGGCTTGGCGCGACGGTCCCGGCAGCAATGGTGGCGGCGATGCGCAGGATGTCGGGCCAATTGCGCTCGATCATGGCTTGGTTGACCTTTCCGCCGATCAACGCTCGCAGGTGCGCCGGGGCGGCCGACGGATTGAACGCGTAGAGCCGTTTGGATGGCAGGTCGCGGATGCGCGGAGCGAACCGGTAGCCGAGAATGGCACATGCGGCAAAGACGTGATCGGTGAAGCCGCCCGTGTCGGTGAACTGCTCGCGGATATGGCGTCCAGCATCGTTCATCAGCAGGCCATCGAGGATGTAAGGCGCTTCGCTTGCCGTTGCAGGAATCACCTGGGTTGCGAACGGCGCATATTGGTCGGAGACGTGGCTATAGGCTTTCAGGCCCGGGGTATTGCCATATTTCGCGTTGACCAGGTTCATGGCCTCACCTTGCTCTGTAGCGACGAAGAACTGTCCGTCGCTCGAAGCCGACGTGCCCATGCCCCAGAACCGGGCCATGGGTAACGCTGCCTGTGCCTCGACCACCATGGCCAGCGCCCGGTCATAGGCTTCGCCCTCGACATGCCACCGTCCAATGCGGATCAATTCCCAGAAGGTGTGGGTGTTTGTCGCATCCGCCATTTTGCGCAAGCCGAGGTTGATCCCTTCCGCCAAGATAACGTTCATTAGCCCGATCCGGTCAGCGCAGGGTGCTCCTGTGCGCAGATGGGTGAACGCTTCGGTGAAGCCGGTCGCCGCATCCACCTCCAGCAGGAGATCGGTGATGCGCGTGGGCGGGATCTGCTTGTAGAGATCGAGCACCAGATCTTCGGCGCCTGTCGGCGCGGCGGCTTCGAGTTTCTCGATATGCAGAACGCCGTTTTCAATCGACCCGCCCGGGATCGTGCCTGCGCGAGCGGCACGGCCAAGCTCGCGCAACCGCATGTCGAGGCGAGCTTGCCGGTCTGCCAGCCATTCCTCCGGCCGCAATGGCACAGCGAGACGACCGCCTTCCGCGATGGCTTGTGCCGGAACGAGTGCGTGTTTCAGATCGCCATAGCGCCGGGACCTAGTAAGCCAGACATCTCCGGAGCGGAACGCATCGCGCAGATGGAACAGCACCGCGATCTCCCATAGGCGAGCGTCGCCAGCCCTCTGGGCCCGAAGGTGGCGATGCCATTTCGAGCTGGGCCGCAAGAAGCTGGTCATCGCGGCATCGTTCAAACCGGTACGAAGGGCCGTCACCGCTTCCAGAAGCGGCAGTGCAACGGGCGCAGCTCGCAGATCGAGCAGGCGCAACATGCGTGGAGCGTATCGGCGGAAGCGGTGATAACCGTCGAGCACATGATTGAGCGGATCGTCGGCCATGGTGGCGGTCAGCCTGGTTGCCATTGCAACAAGGGTTTTTAAGCCGTCCCACCCTGACCCACTCGCGATGG
>NZ_JAMPRR010000051.1:0-5600 GCF_028483405.1 Providencia sp. PROV076
AGTTTTAACTCTTCGTCAGTCGGGAACTGGTCAGGACAACCATATGCCAACTCGACAGTTTTCAATCGCCCAGTCATGATGTCTGAGCTAGTAGTACAACCTTGCATGTTGCCTCTCTTATAAATAAAAAAGGCCGCACATTGGCGACCTAGTTTGAGATTTGTTTGTTTATGATAAGCAGCGGAATGAGAGTCTGAATATCGTTCGGTTTTCTGTGGTTACAATTCCTGACGGCAACCCGCCCATATTAAAAACTGAGTTGAGATTACAGTCGCTAGGATTTGCCGCGACATATTTGAGTATTTCATCAGCGCGAGTTAATGCGGGAATTGGGTTGCTTTGCTCTGATACTAGAATTACATCCACATAGTCATCAGCGCTTAACTCACCAAATCGCCCAGAGCCATCATTAGGTTGAATGACTAAATACTGTTGAGTTTTGGTATTAGCCTTCTCTTCCCACTGCAACCTCTGCACAGTAAAGTCATTTGTTAAGCCACCTCGCTCTAAGTAGTCAAGGAAATCATCAATAATCACAATCTCATTTCCTCCATTATCGCTGCGTCAATCATTTCTCTTGTTTCTTCAAAACCTGAATCAAGGAAAAGCTTCTTGGCTGTTGGGCGCTTAAACTTTTGTACAACCCTAGGGTCATGAACATAAACGGCATAACTAGCACTATAACCAACACGCCCAGTCAATATCGTTCCGTTAACCCTAACCGACCTATAGCTTGAGTTGATTAATGTCTTTGTATCGATTGGCGTGTAGATGGCTGCTTGCCTACCTCCAATATCTAGCGCCCTGTGCATAGCCCTTGTCGCTTTATTGGCTGTAATATCACCAACTATCCTAGATAAGGCAGCCCGAGCTTCATTAATACCTCTAACTCTCGTTGCCATATCAAGTCCTTATTTTGTAATCAGGGTCTTGCCTAAACATTCGAGTGTCAAAGCCATCAACAGCTTTAATTTTTGAGCTATTACCTTCAACTTTCCTCGGGTCTAGGGTTGAGCGAGTGTCATTCTGAGCGATGTAATCACCAACCTCTGGCAACCTTACTGGCTTACCTTTGTAGAATGATTCTGTGTTGAATGCCAAACGTGAAATAAACTCACCACCGTTTGCGTCCATCGCCTTTTCGTTCGTTGCTACCCAATTACAGTCAATGAGGTATGGAACACCGAAAATAATTTCATCGCCAAATCTGCCGCCATAACTTACCGGGTAAACAGTCGCAACACTCTTGTATGACCAGCGAGACATTTTCGCCATATCAACTCCTAAAGACGTCAAACTGAACTAGATTTTGCGGCCTATTGATTGGCAATGAATCAGTGCAACCAGCTGTATCTAAGTTTGATAAGAGGTTAGCAAGCTGCTTTCTACCATCATCAAAGTACTGATAGGAGCGAGAAGCGCCTGATGGTGCGTGTTCGGATGTTGTTTTTCTCACATCGGCGGATGACAGCATCAAAACAACAGCATAAAGCTTGATGAGCCTAGCCGTGCTTTCTGGATAGTTTGAAGCGTCAAGACAGTCATCTATCCCATTTGCAATAGTGATAAATGACTCAATAATAAAATCAGGAGCCTCAAAGCCCATTGAATCAAGCAACTCCTGAACCTGTTCGATTGTTATGTCTACAGCCATGAGACCGCCTGAATATTAAAGGGACCGAAGCCCCTATGATAATTAACCGCCAGTTGAGTCTTTACCGAACGACACCATGACACCTGCAGTATCTTTGATATCTGTCGCAATCTGTTTCCAGTTAGCTACAGTTTCAATTTGTGCGTTTGTTGGTGATTTAATGCTGTCCTTGCTCCACTGGTAACCACGTAGACCAATCGTAAAGTCATACTCGCCTTGCATTAACGCCTTGATATTCTCTTGACCTAATACATCTTGAGCCTTCATGATAAGCGGTGATGTTTGAATAGCCGCTGCACCAGTAACCAAGCCTAATGAATGCTGTTTGTCTGCATCAGATAAAGCAGGAATATCAGAGATAACAAATCGACGACCTAAATTATCCTGCTTGATCGCAACATTACCAATCTGGAACAGGTTGTTAGCATTGGTGAGAGTTTCATCCATAAAGTCATTGAACGTCGCACCATCCATCAACCAAGCAACAATTCGTGAATATGCATCACCAAACGGGCGAGTTGCCTTGTTTAAGCCTCGCAATGATGGTGTATCACCGCCAACAGTGATTGCATTCGTATTACCAGAGATAGCTGCTTTCAATGCCGCACCAGCAGTATTTAAGTAATCTTGAAGCATTGCCTCAGCTGATTGTGCAGCCACTACAGCAGACGCCTCGGTAACATCTTTACCTAAACGCTTCATCATGGTTGGAGTAACAGATACTGGGCCAATACGACCATCGACTTTAATCATACGGTCAAGAATTTGACCTAACTCTTGCGGAGTCAAATTACCTGAACCGTAAGCGTTACGGCGTTGAGCCAGTCCGCCAAGTAATTGCCATGATGTTTGCTCGATATAGTCACCAATATGGTCACCATCACCGAGAACCAAAGCACCGCCAGATGCTTCATTAAACTGACGGACTGCCTGAGCGACTAGCTCGGTAGCTGCCAGTGATACTTGTTTTTGAAAAATGTATAAAGACATATAAATTAATCCTCTTGGATATTAGCAATGATTTCACGTGCGCTATCAACTAATGGATTAGCGCTTTTGGGTTTATCACTGCCTCCGGCTGGTGACTTCCCTTTACCGCCTTCACCTCCGGTTCCGGTGGCTTTGCTACCGATAATGACTGGAGCAAATAATTGGTTACTACGAAACTCTTTTTCTAGATCATCAATAGTGAATGCAGACGGATGACCAGCCGAATCAACGACTCGCGTTTTTCCTTCTTCTACTGATAAGCGAGATTTAATGTGTGGCATGATTAACGGAGCAGCATCACCAGCCAATTTTGTGGCCAATGTCTGTGCAACGTTATCAACCAAAAGTGTGTGTAGACTTGTGTCTTTTTCCTGTAATTGTGCTAACAGCTCGCTTTCACGTGCTTTTAGCTTTTCAGCCCAGCTTTTTTCTAATGATTCGATGTCGCCATTTTTACGAGCCTGTTCTTCCGCTGCCTTCTTTGCAGCTTCTTCAGCTTGTCGGCGTTTCTCTTGCTCTGATTTTTTCTCAGAAAGCAACTCATCAACTTTTTTCTGAAGCCCTGACACATCAGGAATATCAGGCATACCTTCAATTTGAAGCTGGTAATTTCCGCCAGACTCTTTGTAAAAAGCCTTTTGCTCATCGGTTAATGCGTCAAATTCTTCTTTCGATAATAAATATTTAAACATCGTCAAACCTCTGGTTTAGATGGCGCGGCCTCTGACCGCAGATAATAAAAAACCCGCTCAGTGGCGGGTCTGTGTTATTTCAATTCAATTCCGGCTCGCTCAAATGCTTCAGGTGCAAGCTTTTGCATATCCTTGAGCGTCATCGGTTTAAAGTTTTTGTGTAGCTGTAATTGTGCAAATCGCTCAGGCGACAGACCACCATCACGAAATAGTTTTCCTCTCGTTGGCCCAAGTATTAAATCTTGTCGCTTTGCAGGCTGGCGAGTTAACCACTCATAATAATTTTCTTCCCCCCATTCAGACCTGCCAACTGGCCTAGTGATTATCAAATCCGCAAGCCTATCATTAAGAATTGGTAATCGCTGACTTCGGCAGTTAGGATGCAATGGTGGCATCGGACCAACACCAACCGGATATCTATTACCAGATAAAGCCCTACACGTAGATGAGGTTTTATTGTCCAGTATGGCGCTGAACTCCTCCTCTTTGATTAAATCGTCATTCTCCTTATAAAACTCCTGAGCCGCGCATGTATGAGCATGTTGAATAGCAGTATTTGCAATTGTTCGGTAGTTATAAGTGATGCGAGATATTGTCGATGTTGTAACCTGCGTTCGGTCAATTGCAGCCCCATTAATAGTGGCTTGTAGAGTTTGAATATTACTTTGTGCAGCCATAGCCAAAACGGCCTGATTTTCTACTTGTTGGACTGAACTATTCACCCAAGATGATACAAATTTCTTGAGAAACAAAGAGCCGCCCCAAGCGGTTAATATCAGCGGCACATTTAAGATGGCTTTTTCAACTTTTTCAGGGCTAGGCTTGCTTACTTCATTTGTCACTATCTGCGATAAGCTATCAACTTCAAGCTGGCTTGACTCAACACCGATATCGATAACAGATTGCAATAAATACTCAGAGTAACTGGTTAAAACTGGTGATAACTCTCGCTTTAACTCAGCAATGATGGCATTTAGTTTTGACCTCGATGTTATCTGACCTGAGAAATTAGCTAACGCCTTAGCAACCGCCGCCCTTAACTCTCTTTGCATTGCCTCACTATCAACAATGCCAGCTTTGAGGCGTTCTAGGAGAATTTGGATCATCATTGAGTTATCTAACATCAATTGTGATTGCATATTCACCTCTACATCATTGAGTCAGCTCTAGATAATTCTATCTCTTCGATAACATCCTCAGCTTTCTCATCTTGCGGAATAATATTGATACTTTGCAGGTACTTAACAAAATCAATCATTCGCATAGCACCAGACTGTAAAGCAGCAAGTAAGGCTGTAATTGCTTGAGAATCTAATTGAGCAATGTCGTAAACTTTATTTAACTCAATAGTCGCCTCCCCACTTCCTGCAAACTGAATGCAGAATCCAAGCGCTCGGTTAAATGCCTGCTCCACATTGCCAGCACACAATGAAAGCACAGAGTTATCTGTTTGTGCCTCATCCTGAGCCTGCGTGGCTGTTCTAGCCGATGTACCGCGCTCAACTAACTTAGCCCCTAGCATTGCCATTTGCTTCTCTCTGCGCTCTGCTAGCGTGATTTGGATATTCCTATCTTCTGGTTGGGCGAACTTCATATCACCACCGACAGGAAGTAATACACCTTTACGTGAGCCTACATTAAAACCATCTTTGAGGTGATCTTGCACCCAAGTATTATCTAGACCAGTTAAAGCAATCATTGGCTGACCAACCGTGTGAGCTGACTCTGCAATATCTGCTTCGGCTTGGTAATGCTTGATATTTAAGTAAGCTATATCAGCAAGCGGTGGGGCGTCAGGGGTATGGTCATTGTTCATAGAACCAATCCATGACCACGGTAATTCACTCAAGGGCTTCCCAGTAGCATCACTCAATACAATCCAGTCTGTTACTTTTATATCGCCATCTTCATACCAACGGCGAGAATGGGCCACATCATCAATAAGCCGTAACTCAATCCAATTCTTCTGCATTTTTAGCTCAAAATCTTCGGTATCAACGGGCTCTTGATATTGAAGAACAACGAGTGATGTTTTCCCGTTAGTCACTCGCCAGTTAATGATTTCTTTTGCTGTAAACAATCGAATATATGGGCGGCCTTTATTTGCTTCAAACTGAACACCTGACCCGCTAAAATCGCTTAATAGGCCCGCACGTCCACGCTGTAAGTTTTGCGATAAAGCATCTCTTATCATTTGCGTTAATGGCTGGCCTTGACCGTCAATATCGGTTTCTAAATATTCAACGCCTCCGCTTACGCTGTTC
>NZ_JAMPRR010000052.1:0-1990 GCF_028483405.1 Providencia sp. PROV076
TTTAATGTCTGGCAGTTCCCTACTCTCACATGGGGAGACCCCACACTACCATCGGCGCTACGGCGTTTCACTGCTGAGTTCGGCATGGGGTCAGGTGGGACCACCGCGCTATTGCCGCCAGACAAATTCTATTTGTTCCCGTTTAGTTTTCTCCACTAAACCAGAACATCAATCTCAAACAAGCTGTGTGTCCTTCACCTCTCGGCTTCTCACTTTTATTGAATCAACTTTAATCTCTCAATCCCTAAAACACCTTCGGTGTTGTCAGGTTAAGCCTCACGGTTCATTAGTATTGGTTAGCTCAACATATCGCTATGCTTACACACCCAACCTATCAACGTCTTAGTCTTAAACGTTCCTTTAGGACCCTTAAAGGGTCAGGGAAGACTCATCTCAAGGCAAGTTTCCCGCTTAGATGCTTTCAGCGGTTATCTCTTCCGCACTTAGCTACCGGGCAATGCCATTGGCATGACAACCCGAACACCAGTGGTGCGTCCACTCCGGTCCTCTCGTACTAGGAGCAGCCCCTTTCAATCTTCCAACGCCCACGGCAGATAGGGACCGAACTGTCTCACGACGTTCTAAACCCAGCTCGCGTACCACTTTAAACGGCGAACAGCCGTACCCTTGGGACCTACTTCAGCCCCAGGATGTGATGAGCCGACATCGAGGTGCCAAACACCGCCGTCGATATGAACTCTTGGGCGGTATCAGCCTGTTATCCCCGGAGTACCTTTTATCCGTTGAGCGATGGCCCTTCCATTCAGAACCACCGGATCACTAAGACCTACTTTCGTACCTGCTCGAGCCGTCACTCTCGCAGTCAAGCTGGCTTATGCCTTTGCACTAACCGCATGATGTCCGACCATGCTTAGCCAACCTTCGTGCTCCTCCGTTACTCTTTGGGAGGAGACCGCCCCAGTCAAACTACCCACCAGACACTGTCCGCACCCCGGATAACGGGGCAACGTTAGAACATCAAACATTAAAGGGTGGTATTTCAAGGTTGGCTCCACGCAGACTGGCGTCCACGCTTCGAAGCCTCCCACCTATCCTACACATCAAGGCTCAATGTTCAGTGTCAAGCTATAGTAAAGGTTCACGGGGTCTTTCCGTCTTGCCGCGGGTACACTGCATCTTCACAGCGAGTTCAATTTCACTGAGTCTCGGGTGGAGACAGCCTGGCCATCATTACGCCATTCGTGCAGGTCGGAACTTACCCGACAAGGAATTTCGCTACCTTAGGACCGTTATAGTTACGGCCGCCGTTTACTGGGGCTTCGATCAAGAGCTTCTCCTTACGGATAACCCCATCAATTAACCTTCCAGCACCGGGCAGGCGTCACACCGTATACGTCCACTTTCGTGTTTGCACAGTGCTGTGTTTTTAATAAACAGTTGCAGCCAGCTGGTATCTGCGACTGGCTTCAGCTCCATCCGCAAGGGACTTCACCTAGCGCCAGCGTGCCTTCTCCCGAAGTTACGGCACCATTTTGCCTAGTTCCTTCACCCGAGTTCTCTCAAGCGCCTGAGTATTCTCTACCTGACCACCTGTGTCGGTTTGGGGTACGATTAATGATAATCTAGAGCTTAGAGGCTTTTCCTGGAAGCGGGGCATGAGCTACTTCATCACCGTAGTGACTCGTCATCGAACCTCAGCATATAGTGAACCGGATTTGCCTAATTCACCTGCCTACATTCTTAAACCGGGACAACCGTCGCCCGGATAGCCTAGCCTTCTCCGTCCCCCCATCGCAATTATCACCAGTACGGGAATATTAACCCGTTTCCCATCGACTACGCATTTCTGCCTCGCCTTAGGGGTCGACTCACCCTGCCCCGATTAACGTTGGACAGGAACCCTTGGTCTTCCGGCGTGCGGGTTTTTCACCCGCATTATCGTTACTTATGTCAGCATTCGCACTTCTGATACCTCCAGCATACCTCACAGTACACCTTCACAGGCTTACAGAACGCTCCCCTACCCAAC
>NZ_JAMPRR010000053.1:0-1450 GCF_028483405.1 Providencia sp. PROV076
GCTGCCGCAGCTTCGGTGCATAGTTTAGCCCCGTTACATCTTCCGCGCAGGCCGACTCGACCAGTGAGCTATTACGCTTTCTTTAAATGATGGCTGCTTCTAAGCCAACATCCTGGCTGTCTGAGCCTTCCCACTTCGTTTCCCACTTAACTATGACTTTGGGACCTTAGCTGGCGGTCTGGGTTGTTTCCCTCTTCACGACGAACGTTAGCACCCGCCGTGTGTCTCCCGTGATAACATTCTTCGGTATTCGTAGTTTGCATCGAGTTGGTAAGTCGGGATGACCCCCTAGTCGAAACAGTGCTCTACCCCCGAAGATGAGTTCACGAGGCGCTACCTAAATAGCTTTCGGGGAGAACCAGCTATCTCCCGGTTTGATTGGCCTTTCACCCCCAGCCACAAGTCATCCGCTAATTTTTCAACATTAGTCGGTTCGGTCCTCCAGTTAGTGTTACCCAACCTTCAACCTGCCCATGGCTAGATCACCGGGTTTCGGGTCTATACCCTGCAACTCATTCGCCCAGTTAAGACTCGGTTTCCCTACGGCTCCCCTATACGGTTAACCTTGCTACAGAATATAAGTCGCTGACCCATTATACAAAAGGTACGCAGTCACCCCACCCCAAAGCACATTCACTGCTTGTTTTGTGTGTTGGACGTCGCAAAAAGCGCTCCGTCAACGCGTGTTGAATGCCACTTCAAAGTTGTCCTCAACACCAGAAAATGCTTTGGTGGTGGGGCTCCCACTGCTTGTACGTACACGGTTTCAGGTTCTATTTCACTCCCCTCGCCGGGGTTCTTTTCGCCTTTCCCTCACGGTACTGGTTCACTATCGGTCAATCAGGAGTATTTAGCCTTGGAGGATGGTCCCCCCATATTCAGACAGGATAACACGTGTCCCGCCCTACTCGTCGAGTTCACAACACTAACACCTTCGGATACGGGGCTATCACCCTTTACTGCCGGACTTTCCAGACCGTTCTCCTGATGCTAATGCTGATTAAGACTCTGGGCTGCTCCCCGTTCGCTCGCCGCTACTAGGGGAATCTCGGTTGATTTCTTTTCCTCGGGGTACTGAGATGTTTCAGTTCCCCCGGTTCGCTTCGTTTGACTATGTATTCATCAAACGATAGTGCAACGAATTGCACTGGGTTTCCCCATTCGGAAATCGTCGGTTGTAACGGTTCATATCACCTTACCGACGCTTATCGCAGATTAGCACGTCCTTCATCGCCTCTGATTGCCTAGGCATCCACCGTGTACGCTTAGTCGCTTAACCTCACAACCCGAAGGTGTCTTTTTTGTCACTCGACACGAAACCCGACGGCTTCTGTCTGTTGACGACATCTTCAAGTTGAGATTTTTGAGAGACTCTCACATTGTTTAAGCGATAAACAATGTGCGTTGTTTTCAATTTTCAGCTTGTTCCAGATTGTTAAAGAGCATAATT
>NZ_JAMPRR010000055.1:0-4362 GCF_028483405.1 Providencia sp. PROV076
TTAGATTGTCCCTCTAAGACACGGAATCGGTGGTTAAACCACATCAACCAAGCAAGAATTTATTTTCGCTTGTTTTTTTCAGGAGACAAATCAGGGAGATAATTGAGAACATGAAGGAAGTGGTGCTGATAGGCAGATTCGAACTGCCGACCTCACCCTTACCAAGGGTGTGCTCTACCAACTGAGCCATATCAGCACATCTTGGAGCGGGCAGCGGGAATCGAACCCGCATCATCAGCTTGGAAGGCTGAGGTAATAGCCATTATACGATGCCCGCAATGAACTCGGCTACCTGAGTTATCAGCTGTTAAACTGTTCCTCAAAATTTTCATCGAAGAAAATTTCTTGGAGATGGTGGTGGGAGAAGGATTCGAACCTTCGAAGTCTGTGACGGCAGATTTACAGTCTGCTCCCTTTGGCCGCTTGGGTATCCCACCTATCCAAATTTTTAATGGTGCCGGCACCAAGAGTCGAACTCGGGACCTACTGATTACAAGTCAGTTGCTCTACCAACTGAGCTATGCCGGCATCAAGTGCTGCGCATTCTAGGTAGAGTCGGCGCAGGTTGCAACAAAAAAATTAACTTTTTTGTCTGTTCGCTCACATTTTGTTCGCTTTTTGCATTTTTGTTGATTTTTTAACTATTTTAAGCTTAAAACATCAACAACAGCTGTTAACTATAGTCCATTACCATTTAGTCAGTAAAGGGAGAAAAAGACTTAAAATTTTTAAAATTATTATTTTTTATTCGATATCATAATTTTACCCTTTCATTTTTAGGTGTTTTTTTCGTCACTCAGTATCATTTTTTCTGCGTATATCAAAAAAAACTCATAAAAAATAGAAAAAAACCTACGCCTACCCACTTTCACTCGCTATGATGCTAGCAAATTTTATGGATACGGGTGTTTAGGCAACCTGTCCAACCTGCACAAAATAGGCAGATGTTGGTTTATGAAAAAGAAAGAAAATTTTATTACTACGCCATACTTAGAGTTTGATAGAGAACACTGGGCAACTTTACGTGATTCAGTTCCACTTACATTAACATCGAGCGAACTCCTAGAGTTAAAAGGGATTAACGAAGAGCTCTCTATGGAAGATGTTATAGAGATTTATCTACCTTTATCGCGTTTATTGAATTTTTATATCAGTTCAAACTTACGTCGTCAGGCTGTCTTAGAGCAGTTTCTTGGAACTAATGGCGCAAAAGTGCCTTATATTATTGGTATAGCGGGTAGCGTAGCTGTTGGTAAAAGTACAACGGCACGTTTGCTACAAGCACTACTCACTCGTTGGCCAGAACACCGTAAAGTTGACTTAATTACGACTGATGGTTTTTTACATCCTAATCAAGTATTGAAAGATAGGAATATCATGAAGAAAAAAGGGTTTCCGCAGTCTTATGATATGCGAAAACTTGTCAACTTCGTGTCGCAAATAAAATCAGGTGCACGTAACGTTAAAGCACCAGTTTATTCACATTTAACGTATGATATCGTTCCTGACCAGGAACAAATCATTGATCAACCTGATATTTTAATACTTGAAGGGCTGAATGTCTTACAAAGTGATATGGATTACCCACAAGATCCTCATCATGTCTTTGTATCTGACTTTGTTGATTTTTCTATTTATGTTGATGCTGCACCTGAATTATTAAAACAGTGGTATATCGGCCGGTTTCTTAAATTTAGGCAAGGTGCATTCTCAGATCCTGATTCTTATTTCCATAATTATTCTAAACTAAGGGAAGAAGAAGCAATTAATATTGCAGGCTCTATCTGGGATGAAATTAACGGATTAAATCTTGAAGAAAATATATTGCCAACAAAGGAAAGAGCAAGTTTAATTATGACTAAAGGTGAAAACCATTCTATTCAGAGTGTTAGACTAAGAAAGTAATTATTTATATTGGCCGGCTTATTGCCGGCCAATAATATATAATCAATTAGGCCGCAATGATATTTCACCACCTATATACGGTATTATTTCATCATTATCTTTTTGTAATAACAAAGCACCTTGATCATTAATACCACGTTCAACACCCGTTATTATATCATTACCTATCAATAGCTTAACAGGTCTATTAAGAAAGTTGTCTAATTTAAACCACCGTTCTAAAAATGGTTTCAGCCCTTCTCGCTCAAATATAACCAAGGACTTTCTTAATGACTTAATAATATTTGCAGATAATTCATTACGCTCTATATTCTCAACTTCATCTCTTAGTGATGACCATTCTTGTGTTATTGTATTAGCGTCTTCAATATTGTTTTTATTCATACCAATATTAATTCCAATCCCAATAATAATGTGAGCGGCATCTCCTGTTTTACCTGTTAATTCAACTAGAATTCCGGCAAGTTTTTTATCATTCATATATAAATCATTAGGCCATTTTACTTTTACTTTATCTTGGCTTATTTTATTCAATGCTTCCGCAATGACGATACCGACAACAAGGCTTAGTCCTACTGCAGCGGCAGGGCCTTGATCTAATTTCCAATACATAGAAAGGTAGAGATTACAGCCAAATGGTGAGATCCACTGGCGCCCTCTTCTACCACGCCCAGCACTTTGATATTCGGCTAAGCAAGTATCCCCTGACTTCAGGCTATTAATACGCTCTAACATGTATTGATTCGTTGAATCAATAACTGGCTCAACAATAATATTCACGCCATCAACTTGTTTTTTAATAGCTTCTTTGCTTAATAAATTGATTTGATATGGTAGCTTATAGCCTTTGCCAGCTATTGTTTCTATGTTTAGTCCCCAAGAGCGCAATGTTTTGATATGTTTATTAATTGCAGATCTTGTCATTCCTAATTGTTCACCGAGTTGCTCCCCCGAATGGACCTGAGCATCAGCTAAGATATCAATTAGCTGTAAAGGAATATTAGTTTCTTTCATCGAATATAATCCATTGCATTAACTTCACCCCTTCTGCCTATAAACCTGACTTCTGGCTCTAAGATAATATCAAAACGCTTTGCTACCGTTTGACTCACATATTTCGCCAAGTTAGCAATATCTTGCCCTGTTGCGTGGTGCTTATTAATTAGCACCAACGCCTGTTGGGTGTGAACGGCAGCACCACCGATTTGATGACCTTTTAAACCACACTGGTCAATTAGCCAGCCTGCGGCTAATTTAATACTGCCATCAGCTTGTTCATATTGGGGACAATTAGGATGAGCTATTTTTATGGCCTGTGCCTTTTCTGCCGAAATAACGGGATTCTTAAAGAAACTCCCCGCATTGCCTGTTACTGTTGGGTCAGGTAATTTACTTCTACGTGTTTGGCATACAGAGTTGAATACTTGTTCTGGCGTTACTGTATTGGGGTCAAGTTGAGCAAGGTCACCATACATAAGCTTAGGTGTCCATTCTTTAGCAAGTTTTAACCCAACACTGATAATGACATGGCCATATTGATATTCATGCTTAAAAATACTATCACGATAGCCAAACTGGCACTCAGCAGCGGTTAGCCGAGCTACTTTACCTGTTTCTAGAGAAAGTACATCAACATACTCACATATATCTTTCAGCTCTATACCATAAGCACCAATATTTTGAATGGGAGCAGAGCCAACACAACCCGGGATCAACGCTAAATTTTCTGCACCAAAAACACCTTTACTCAATAATGTTTCAAGCAATTGATGCCAATTTTCACCTGCTTGGGCATGAACATACCAATAGCTGTTATCTTCTGTTATTTTTATACCCTTCAGCTGATTGATAATTACCACACCTTCAAAGTCTGCAACAAATAGAACATTGCTTCCTCCCCCTAATAATAATACGGGAAGTTGCTGATTTTTAGCCTCGGCCCATTGTTGGAGTAAAGATTCTTGATTATCCACAAAAACAATTGATAATGCTTTTGCTTGAATGCCAAAGCTATTAAATGATTTAAGTTCAGACATTAGGTTCATTACAGCCTTCAGTACAAATAAAACTAGGATAGGATAAGTCTATCAGGCTGGATTAAGAGTGAATAGCAAGATTAGGAAAATAAGATAATTAGTAAAAATTATTCTATTCGTAGAATAAAAAAAGCCACCCAATGGGTGGCTTCTTTATATTTAAAACCTAGCAGTTCCCTACTCTCACATGGGGAGACCCCACACTACCATCGGCGCTACGGCGTTTCACTACTGAGTTCGGCATGGGGTCAGGTGGGACCACCGCGCTATTGCCGCTAGGTAAATTCTTTTTAAATGCCGATTATATGGTGCTGATACCCAGATTCGAACTGGGGACCTCACCCTTACCAAGGGTGTGCTCTACCAACTGAGCCATATCAGCAATATGGTGCGGTCAGTCAGTACTGACACAACCTTAAAA
>NZ_JAMPRR010000056.1:0-4266 GCF_028483405.1 Providencia sp. PROV076
CCTGCCTATTGCCACCATCTTTCGCACCTTGTATCTTGCCTTTGCCATTAAACAGCGTGTAAGCCGATTTATAGACGTGTTTAGGGTCTGCGCCTTGTCCGACTTCATCCAAATACAAAAGCCCGTCATTGTGCGCTACAGCCTCGTTAGTCATGCCGTATTCAGTGCCATACCACGTTAAACGCTGCAAATCGGGATCACCGTACAAGCTCACGGCCATATCTGCGGTGGTGCTTTTCCCTGCTGTCGATTGGGCGTAAATGTGAATACCAAAGCTGTCCGCCCCTGTGATACTCGTCATCGGTGCGGCTAAGGCTGCGCCAATCGCAAACATCATAAAACTATTACCGTTAGCCAATCGTGCAACATCATTCCGCCAGCTTTCTACTGTTCCGCTTGTCTGGTAGGCGGTAGCGGCTGCGCTTTGCCCGTTAAAAAATATCGGTTGCTCAGGTGTACCAATGATTGAGCCGTCTGGCATGATGTACGCGCCTTTGTGCCAGCCTGATTTATTGGTGATACTCCAATTCTCTTTGAATTTCTGGCGCAAGAGCCAATCAGATAAAGACTGTCTTAGCCCTGATTTAGTTGTCACAATTAGCCCTGCATTTTTAAGCGTTTTCCACCCCTCACGCTCGCCAATATCCCCCATCGGAACGGCTTGAACGTTGTTATTGCCCCACTCGAAAATCAAATACTTTTGATTCAGGTCATTAACGCCTTTCGTAATGCGTTTTATGGCGTTAGATAACCATTGTTCATGATTGATGATCTCCCCTGTTTCTTTGTCCGCTTTAGGTGTAACCAGAAATACACCGTCGTCGCGTGATTCAATGCGTATTTTCATGGGGTCTGATTTAAGGGCTTTGTGGTTTACATCAATCTCAATCATTACCTTACTTCCTTGTTTATCCACTTCGGCATTAAATGCCTGTCTTGCTGCCTCAATGCCGTGTGATAAGCGATAATCATCCCAATCGGCTTTATCTTCGGTAGGCGGTAAAACCGCAATACCATTAACCGCTTTAGCTGCCTTTTCTGCCGCCAATTTCCCTATATTGTCTTGGTCTGGCTTAATATCGTTGTCACCTGCAATGATAATTTGGCTCTCTTGGTACTTTGTCCGCATCACCTTAGCCACATGAATTAAGTTACCCGCATCAATTGCCGCTACTGTGTGCGCTTCTGGTTGGATTAACTGGCACGTCATGGCGGTTGCCAATCCCTCAGCGATAATCACCGTAGAAACATTTACAGGCTCATTGATAGGGTAATAGCTGCCATTCTTCGCGCTATCGAGTAATAGCCGTTTCTCGCCATTGGATTTAATCGTCTGTGCTGCTGTGATTGTGCCGTCAGTGTCTATCAATGGAATAATCAGCGAACCATCGGCTAACAGGGTCACGGTGGTACTATCAAACCCTTTCGCCTTGAGATACTCAGATTCGCCCTGTTTAGCATTGGCAATAGTGCGGTTGTATCGCGCTGTAAAGCGTTTATGCTTCACTATCTGCTCGTTAGCTTGGCTCTGGGCTTGCTGTGCTTTCAATGCGTCCTGTTGCGCTTTTACCTCATGGCTACGGTAGGCTGGTGGATTATCTGAACGGGTATCAATTCCAATTATGCCAGCCACTTCATACGCTGCCTCAGTCACGCTGCCACCCAGAACACGCTGAACTAAGTCCAATCCATCGCCTGAGCCGCACTGGCTACAAATAAACGTGCCGTTGCCGTCTATGTCGTCGAATCTAAAACGGTCTTTACCGCCACAATGGGGGCAAGCTGTGTGCGTGTTTAGGGGCACTTCTGCCCCAAAGTTGGATAATATGTTTTGCCATTGGCCATTTGCTTTCAGCTTCACATCACGGATAACATCAATCGGTTTCATTGAAACGCCCCCTTATCGGCTAAAGAGTCGCCCATATCATTAATCATGCTTTGCCAAACCTCGCGCCCGTAACCCGTGATATAGCCATTAATCACGCACTGACCCATTAAACTAATGGCTGTTGTTTCCCACATAGGAACAGACTGTTTAAGTGCTTCCAGCAAATAACTATCGACGAGCATTCGAATACCTTTCACACCGTCAATAATGGCAACCTCAATGGCCTTGTTGCCTACATTCATTGGAAACCAATCACCGCCATTACGTGTGGTTACATCGTGATAAATAGCGGCTGCGTAGCTATTCGCCAGTGAATTAACTTTAAAATTCTTCGTTATCATGTCATTGCGTCCTTTTAATGAATGGTTACGGTGTTGCTAAACTCACCATCTTCTATCGCCCGAATGAGATCATCGTGAAGAATAGATAATCCCTCGCGCCCTCGGTCTGATAGTCGGCAACCTTGTTTAGGCTCAAGATTGATAAAATCCCTATACATTCTTATGGCCATAGCAGGGGCATATCCTGATTCGTAATGCTCATAAGCTGCGCCCTCAACGTGGTTTGCCAATAACATACGTTCGCTTGCTGCATAAACAGTTAAGGCTGCGTGTTCATTGCGATACACTGCTGCGGTAATCTTTCCGCCTTTCCCGTTATCGGTTTGATGAAATCCGTTATTGTCGGCCTGTTCCATGACAAAAGAGGCGGCAACAATCCAACGCCAGAGAATGACGGTTTGCTCAATGGTGGATTTAAAAAAGCCTTCAACCTCACCTTTGCTAATGGCTAAAACCAACTCAAACCCCATTGATAAATGACCATCAAAACTACCGTCATTTAATGCGTCCAATGCCTCCGTATAGCTAATAGCCTCTTGATTCGCTGCGTCAGTAATGAGAATTACACCGTGTTCGCTGTGCTCGAATGCGTTAATGTTTGTAATATTCATCGGTTCGCCTCCGCTACTGCTACTTTGTAAGCTCTCAACACATGCGAGGACTTACCTGTAATAATTGTTTTAATCACTAAGCCGCGCTTTGTGCTGGCTGTTACATTGGTTTTAAGCAGTACCGCATCCACAACACGACGATGTTTTTTATACTGAAATAGATTGCTAGTTACGGTGATTTTGGCGACTGCGCCACCGTCAAAATAATTGAGTTTCACTACTTGTTACCCTCCATAGCAGAATCAATATCTTTAACGGCATCACTCACCATAGAGAAAACAACATCTATCATATGGGCGGTTTCCTCGTCCTGATTCGCCTCTTGCCAAACGCTTAACAGTGTCAGCACTCGGTTTACTTTCATGCGTGGCACTTCCAGTGATAAAACCATCTCTTTGTTAGCCATTACTTCACCTCACGCACATAGTTAATTCGGATATCGGTTAAACCGTCACGTTGCGCTTCTCGCATCACTTGCGATTGTGCGTCTTTCTGGGTGGTAGATATCACCTGCTTACAAATACCTAGCGTTAACCCTTTAGGTGTTGTGCCATATCCTGCGATTTGAAACGTTCTCATGAGCGATAATCCCCCATATCCTGAATGTGTAGCTGTGAGGCTTGCTCAATGGCAATTACCATTGGTTTAAGTGCTTTTTTCTCCTTACGACGTAGGTTCATGGCATAACTACCGCGCCTACCGTGACCTTGATAAGAGTCAGCTTCTAAACGGCTAATCAAGTTCTGAGCCTCACCAATTGGCATGGCTTCAAGTTCCGCCAGCGTGGGTATTTGAATGTGTTTAATTTCTGGGAATTCAGAGAGTCGGAAATAACTGTTAACCATTGAACGCTGAACCTGCCACGACAAATCATCAGTAAATGGCTTGGCAACCATCAAATAACCTGATTCAGTGATAAGCATTAGCTCTTTTGCTTTTCCGCCTATTTCTAGTTCGGGCAACTCGGTACGTATTACGTACTTAGTGAGCAAAAAGTAATCTACCCCATCAATGAAGTGTTTTTTATGCGTGTTAAATGTGCGCTTTGCTGTACCTTTCGGGCGTTGGTGTACCTCGTCAATCATGGCAAAGGTCACAACTCGCTTACCTTGATACATAAATGGGCTTAAGCTGGTGGCATTGATAGTGACCTGTCTCATTTCATCACCCCTTCAATTCTTTCAAACTCAATAAATTGATTTTTTAAAAGACGACTTACCGCCCTTAACATGAAATAAGTATCACTTTCTGCCTCATTTTCTACGGCTGTTAATATCGGAAACATTAACGACTGGATTTCTTCGTTGATTTCCTTGGCTTCATCAAGAAGGCGCGACGGTGTAGGTTTTTCATGTTTTTTCATTTGGTCGCCTCCTCGAGGGATTCGCATATTTCTGCGTTGAAGTCATACGCAATAGAAACGGGG
>NZ_JAMPRR010000057.1:0-4154 GCF_028483405.1 Providencia sp. PROV076
CCTCGTTTCTATTGCGTATGACTTCAACGCAGAAATATGCGAATCCCTTGAGGAGGCGACCAAATGAAAACGATTAAGTTGAAATCTGGTGATGTGGCGGCGTTCGATGCTGTGAAAGATATTAATAACGAAATCCAATCAATTTTATTTCCATTAATTACAGCAGTTGAGAATGAAGCAGAAACCGACACTTATTACATGGCAAGAGCGTTAAAGCGCCTTATACATGAGCAATGGCGAGAAATAGCACGGTTTGAAGAGGTGATGAAATGAGACAGGTCACTATCAATGCCACCAGCTTAAGCCCATTTATGTATCAAGGTAAGCGAGTAGTCACCTTTGCCATGATTGACGAGGTACACCAACGCCCGAAAGGTACAGCAAGGCGTACATTCACCAAGCATAAACGCCATTTCATTGATGGAGTTGATTACTTTTTGTTAGGTCAGGACGTATTACGTCCATACCTTGATGAAAATATCACCAAGTACACGCCTGAACTAATGGTATTGGCTGAATCTGGTTATCTCATGTTGGTTAAGCCATTTACTGATGATTTGTCGTGGCAGGTTCAACGCTCAATGGTTAACAGCTACTTTCGTTTGTCTGAGTTTCCCGAAATTAAACATATTCAAATTCCCACGCTGGCGGAACTTGAAGCCATGCCAATTGGTGAGGCTCAAAACTTGATTAGCAGTTTAGAAGCGGACTCTTATCAAGGTCACGGTAGGCGCGGCAGTTATGCCATGAACCTACGTCGCAAGGAGAAGAAAGCACTTAAACCAATGGTAATGGCCATTGAACAAGCCTCACAGCTACACATTCAGGATATGGGGGATTATCGCTCATGAGAACGTTTCAAATCGCAGGGTATGGCACAACACCGAAAGGGTTAACGCTAGGTATTAGCAAACGTGTGATATCAGCCACCCAGAAAGACGCTCAATCGCAAGTGATGCGAGAAGCGCAACGAGACGGTTTAACCGATATCCGAATTAACTATGTGCGTGAGGTGAAGTGATGACTCAGGAACAGAAACGCGAAGTGGAAATGTTACTAGAGCCGCACAAAGCAAAAGTATTAATGCTAATTACTTTACTTTCTACGTGGCTGGAAGCTGAAGAGTGTGGCGAAACCAGAAACATGATCTGGGCGGTGTTGATTGTTGTTTATTCGATTAGGGATGAAATGAACGAAGCGGCAGAGGGCAAATAATGAGCTTATTTATCAAACGTAACGTTGCCAGTTTTGGCTATGGTGCCACAGGTGTATTGGTGGTTTATCGTGAGAATGATCAGCTTAACGAGGTGATTAGCTACGACGATGCGCTTAAATCCCTTGATGCTGGTGATTTTGACACGGATTTGCTCATGGGGTTTGAGCTTGTATTGGCAATCTCAAAAGGTGAACGAGAACGCTTGTTTAACCCAACATTAGAGCAAACGTTGATTTTATGCCGTTGGGTAGTAGCAGCGTCATTTGTTCAAGAGTTAAGAGATAAACATGGCGTTATTGAACTCGACAATGAGCTAGGAGGCAAAGATATTGCCACGCTGTATTACAGTGATAACGGTTCGGGGATATCGGTTTATCCATCGGGCGAACGAGCGTTGTTAACTACGCATATGGAAGACTTTGTTTGTGAGCAATACGGGCAGGAAATGGGGCGGCAGTTAGTTATCAGGGCTTACATGGACTTTATCAATATGCAGCCAGAAGTGGGAAATCGCCTCTCTGAAAAAGGGCGAAATGGGCTAACCATCTTGCATGATGGCCTTATGAAAATCGCTCGTTCTAGTGAAGTTTGCACTATGCCAGTGTTTCACTGATAGGGGGGATCATGATTAACAATTTAAACCATTTACTGGCGAACAAAGGAGCATTTCAATGAGCAACATTATTCCATTCAAAACCAAAGCGAACTCGCTTGATGATGCGCTGAAAGCCTTTGCCTTTGCTGTATTTAAAAGCCGCCCGAATGACTTTGAGGAATGTTATACCTACACGGAAACATGCCAAGGCCGTACTAACAAGCAGCAAATTTCACCGATTGAGTACCTTTGTTTCTTAACTGAGGTTTGTTTTATTGAGCCGTTAATAGACCAGTTTGAAGAATACGAAACGGCCGCACTGGAAGCCTTAACCAAAGCGGTAGATTGTGGGCGTCTTACTCTGGAGGGTGAAGCGTTATATCAGTCTATTTTAAGTGTGTCTCATGAAATGGCTGAACCCGCAGGAGGCGCAGACGATGAAACCGATTGATGTTATCCGTGAGGTGAAGCTGAAAGCGAATGGGCAATGGCAAAACATATTATCTAACCTTGGGGCAGAAGTGCCCCTAAACACGCACACGGCTTGCCCTGCTTGTGGTGGTAAAGACCGTTTTAGATTTGATAACAAAGGCGACAATGGCACGTTTATTTGTAGTCAGTGCGGCTCGGGTGATGGATTGGACTTAGTTCAGCGTGTTCTGGGGGGCTGCGTGACAGAAGCCGCTTATGAGGTGGCTGGCATGATTGGTATTGATACCCGTTCAGATAATCCACCAGCCTACCGTAGCCATGAGGTAAAAGCGCAACAGGACGCATTGAAAGCGCAGCAAGCCCAGAACCAAGCTAACGAGCAGATAGAGAAGCATAAACGCTTTACAGCGCGATACAGCCGCACTATTGCCAATGCTAAACAGGGCAAATCTGAGTATCTCAAGGCGAAAGGATTTGATAGTACCACCGTGACCCTGTTAGCCGATGGATCGCTAATTATTCCATTGATGGACGCTGACGGCACAATCACAGCCGCACAGACCATTAAACCTAATGGCGAGAAACGGCTATTACTCGATAGTGCGAAGAATGGCAGCTATTACTCCATTAATGAGCCTGTAAACGTTTCTACGGTGATTATCGCTGAGGGATTAGCAACCGCCATGACGTGCCAGTTAATCCAACCAGAAGCGCACACAGTAGCGGCAATTGATGCGGGTAACTTAACTCATGTGGCTAAGGTTATGAGGACTCAGTACCCAGAGAGCCAAATTATCATTGCAGGGGATAATGACAGTAAAAATGAGGTCAACACGGGCAAGGTGAAAGCAGAAGCCGCAGCGAGAGAAGTTAGCGGCTATGTTTCAATTCCACCTTGTCAGGGAGATTGGAACGATTACCTGCAATCCAGAGAGAGGGAAGCTACTGCCTCTGCTTTCAGCGAGGGAATATATCAGCCACAAGGAGACGAGGCAATGAGTGAGATTACATTGACTGTAACGGCAAAGGAAAGCGTTACCGAAACAGTAAAACCAAGCGACCCCATGAAAATACGCATTGAATCACGCGACGATGGTGTATTTCTGGTTACGCCTAAAGCCGATAAGGAAACAGGGGAAATTATCAATCATGAACAATGGTTATCTAACGCCATAAAACGTATTACGAAAGGCGTTAATGACCTGAATCAAAAGTATTTGATTTTCGAGTGGGGTAATAACAACGTTCAAGCCGTTCCGATGGGGGATATTGGCGAGCGTGAGGGCTGGAAAACACTTAAAAATGCAGGGCTAATTGTGACAACTAAATCAGGGCTCAGACAGTCTTTATCTGATTGGCTCTTGCGCCAGAAATTCAAAGAGAATTGGAGTATTACTAATAAATCAGGTTGGCACAAAGGCGCGTATATCATGCCAGACGGCTCAATTATTGGTACACCCGAGCAACCGATATTTTTTAACGGGCAAAGCGCAGCCGCTACCGCCTACCAGACAAGTGGAACAGTAGAAAGCTGGCGGAATGATGTTGCACGATTAGCTAACGGTAACAGTTTTATGATGTTTGCAATTGGCGCAGCCTTAGCCGCACCGATGACGAGTATCACGGGGGCAGACAGTTTTGGTATTCACATTTACGCCCAATCGACAGCAGGGAAAAGCACCACCGCAGATATGGCCGTGAGTTTATACGGTGACCCCGATTTACAGCGTTTAACATGGTATGGCACTGAGTACGGGATGACTAACGAGGCTGTAGCGCACAATGACGGGCTTTTGTATTTGGATGAAGTCGGACAAGGAGCAGACCCTAAACACGTCTATAAATCGGCTTACACGCTGTTTAATGGCAAAGGCAAGATACAAGGCGCGAAAGATGGCGGCAATAGACAAG
>NZ_JAMPRR010000058.1:0-3801 GCF_028483405.1 Providencia sp. PROV076
ACTTTCACTTTTATCATTGCTGTACTCCAATAAAACTAAAGGGCAGAAATCTGCCCATTAAAATTAAAAGCTGCCTCTTGCCTTTCTGCCTAACCCATAAGCCTGACGTAAAGCATCATCTAATTTCCCACCGTTCATCACTTCATGAATAATTTCATCAAGCGTGATCGTGTTTGTCCTTGGGTCATATTGTGGCTGTCCAAATTCAACCTGAGCACTCGCAACGGTGTTATTCACATTGATAACAACATTAGGCACGCCACCGCCCCCAATATCACGATTAGGAATAACCTTGCCACCTTCTCCTGGTAAAAGGTAATTTCTCCCCGCAGCTTGGAATATTTCAGGCTTACCACCTTCACCAAATCGATACATTTTATTTGCATCGACCGCACCACCGTTATAACGCCCACCACCAAAGCCAATCATTGACATAGACGTAGCTTTCCCTGCGGCCTGTGCGGTTGTATAGGCTGATAATCCCGTTCCTGATGCGGCTCCGCCTGTTGCGATTGATGCCGCGATTGCTGCTGGTGTCCATGCCGCTAATGCTGCCGCCCCTCCTGCTGTTGCTGCCGCTGCGTTCGCTGCCTGTGAAGCAACGCCAATTGTTTTGGTCAGAATGAAGTTTTTAAGCATCTCCACACCAACCTGAGCAATGGAATTTACAACACTGTTTAGCATCGTATTACCTAACGAACGCAACGCCTCGGACGCATCCATTGAGCCAGTGATTAACCCTGTCATGACGTTTGAAACATTACCCGCCAGAGAATCAACCGCTGAAGCCAACATTTCATAGCCTAGGTTCTGCTGCCTCATTAGCTCCCATTGTGCCGCTAACTGCTGCTGTTGATACTCTTTCTCTGCTGCGGTTCTGAGTAGCTGATATTGCGCATCGGTTGCCGCCTTAGACGCGGTGAACTGGTCATGGCTAATCTGTTGTTTTGCATAGGCTTCATTAAGTATTTGTAACTCTTGCGCCTTGTATTCTTTCATCATGGCCAACTTCTGAGTATGCTCATTAGCTAATGCCTGAATCGGGTCAAATTTAGCGCGGTTTTCCTCAATGTAATTGACTGAGGCATTGATTTTGATATCGGTCATTCCCTGATTAAATGACACCATCGCCTCACGCCCCATGCGCTCAAAATCTTCCTTGTTGATGAAGCCCTCATCTAACAAACGCTTGAGGGTTTTCACTTCCTCACCAAAGGTATGCGCCAGTTTCAACTCTGGGGTGATTTCCTGAGCCGCAATAAAATCATTCACGCGCTGATTGAGGTCAAACAGTTCCGCTGCCTCTTTCGAAATAGCCGCTTTTTGTTTCTCTGTTGCCTGTGCTCCGAGCCGCTGAACAGCTTCATAGATTGCCATTTGGCGGTTAACATCGGCTGCGCCACTTTCCAATAATCCATAGCGTTTTTTCAGTGTGGCCAATTGCTCACTTTGGCGTTTTATCGCTTCATTCGCTTGGTTGGCGGCTTTAGCGGACTTGTTGCCTTTTGATTTACTGCTTAGTGCGGCTTCTTGGGCTTCACGTAACTTGCGTATGGCTTCAATGGCTTTCGGGAGTTCGGTATTGTAGGCGGCTGAACCTTTTTGTAATCCCATTTGCATGAGGAGTAACGAAGCGTTGTATTCATCCAGTGCCGGCTTACCGTCTTTCATGCCAATAGTGAGGGCTTGGGTGCGCTGCTCAATCTCAGTGAGCGAGTTAGCAAGATTTAAACTGACCGTTTTATCAAACTCATCCGTTAATTCTTGGATTTTCTGTTTAAATATTTCAGAGTCTTTAACAAAGCCGTCAGCAATTAACGCCTTTTCTAGCTCTTTGATAGCCTGCTCTTTCTTAACGGCTGCCTCGCTGCCTAATTCCAGTGATCGGGCTACTTGTTGGTTAGCATCAATCACGCCTTTAGCTTGGCGTTGGTAAATTAAGTCGGCTCTGGCCAGCTCATCCGTTTGTTGTGCTCTAACCTTAGCAATATCAGCGGCTTTACCTTGTGATACCGTCCAGCGACGAATATTTTGCTCACCTTCTGATATAACTAACTCATACTGTTGCTGTTTTTTAGTAAGATCATCAATCAACTTCACAAAGTCATCACGCACATATGGAGTGCCAACTTCCATACCTTGAGCTTTTTGGGATTTAATCGCTTGCTCAATTCTACCAAGTTCTTCTCTGTAGTAGCGTAACTGCTCATTTACGTCTAATAGGTTTTTTTTCTGTCCGTCTAGTTCTGTGGTTGTTTCCGCTATCTTCTCGCCTAAGCGGTTAGCCACAACACGCGCCTGTTTTGCTGACAGTTCGTCAATTTTATCAATCCACTGATCTACCCTGTCGTTAAACTCTTTGGTGGCGGTGTCATCGTTCATGGCGTTATACAATGCGTAAACACCTGCGGCAGCCAAAAAGAATACACCAGTAGGACCACCTAATAATCCCACTGTGCCCCGTAACCCTTGCATAGCGATAGACTGAGTTTTAGCGGCTTGGGCTGCGCGGTTATTGGCTGCGGTCACTGCGTCAGTTGTGGTCGCTAGTGTGGCTTTCGCTTTTTGCTCCAATGCTAATGCCGCATTTAATTTATGGGTTGCGTTGGCTTCAACTTCTTTCGCTTTAGCGACCTGAGCCTCAACACGCGCAATTTCTTTCCCTGTTGTGGCTAAATGCGTTTTGATTTTAGTTTCTGTGGCGTGTAGGGCGTTACTGGCTTTGGTGACGCGTTGTAGATTTTCCTCACTCGCTGCCATTTGATAGGTTATTTCGGCATCCTTGAGCTGTACCGCCTGTCGTGCTCTCAGTGACTCTAAATCACGTTGCTTGGCATCATTAGCCGCTTCTAGTGAATAAACGTGCTCTAACGCTGCCTGAGCCGCTTTTAACTCGGCTTGTGCGGATACTGTCAGATTTCTAGCGTTAATGACTTCTTGGGAGGCTGCGGCTTGTAATGCCTGTGCTTTCATTTGAATAGCGCGAGTATGTGAAACCTCGGCTTGTGTGGCGTTAATCGCCCCTTGAGTATGTTGTAAGAGTGAAGAGGTCGCACTACCAATATTGGAAATATACCCCGCACCTAATAACCCAGAGACATTACTAATTACACCTGTAAAACGCGCATTCGCGCTAGTCGCTCTGTCTGTAGCGGCTGACGCTGCGCCAATTTGCCCCGTTAACTCGCTCATTTGACGTGATAATCGGTTAATTTCAGGCATTTTTAACGCACTGGAAACGGCCATTGCTGTTTTATCAAAACGGTAAAAGGCTTTCGACGTATCATCAGCCTGCTTACCCATTTCAGCCATTTTCCGCTTTGTTTCTCTAACCGCTTTCCCCGCCTCAAGAACGCCCTCAGTATCAGCTTTAATGATGATTTCAACCCCATCAATCTCAAACATAATGACCTCTCTTTTAATGTTTCGCTGATAACCCGCTGACATTACCGTCACGTAATGCAAAGCGTGTCATTTCGCCAATCACATAAATACACTGATCTGTGATGGAATATGGCTTAGTGAATACATTCAAATACGGACGCAACAAATCACATGCCTTACTCTCAACATCGAACGACTCACCACGAGACTTAACAATCGATACCGCATTATCAAATAGTCCTGCCGCCAGCAATTCAGGGATCACCTCGCCTGTAATGCCGTTATACGTCACTAATGTTGTTCCCGTTTCCGCTTTTAGCCCATCAACATAAATCTGGGCGATGGTACTTGCTAACTGCTGTAACTTTTCCATTAGAACCCCTCACGCTGTAAGGCATCACTTAATAGCCCTTGAAT
>NZ_JAMPRR010000059.1:0-2683 GCF_028483405.1 Providencia sp. PROV076
GAAAAGTGCGAACTGTGGGAAAATCGCTGGAATGGCACTGTGATAACTGGCGCCGTGTTTCGTGGCTCCGATCTTTCTTGTGGGGAGTTTTCATCGTTTGATTGGTCTTTGGCTGATTTTACTGGTTGTGATTTAACGGGTGGGGCGCTTGGCGAGCTTGATGCAAGGCGAATTAATTTAGATGGAGTGAAGTTGGATGGAGAGCAGGCGCTTCAGCTTGTTGAGAGTTTAGGTGTTATTGTTCACCGATAAAATCTAGGTAAAAAACGCCTAATGCCCCAATGTGGTACTAATCAAAACGGAGCGAAGCGACATCTTCATCTTGTCTTTGCTTTTCTCCATGATCAGTTATTGGGTCATGGTCTCTTAGCTCGTTAATCTGGCTAAGTTTGGTTAGGTTGGGCTTCTTTCGACACTTCGCAATCCAAGAAATCCCTAGTCCGTTGATTGGTGCTCTTATCAGGTACGCACTGTAATCTTTCGATACCGCAGCGTGATTCGGAGGTAGAGCCGGAATTTCGTTTTCCGGTACGTTTTACTACCACAATTTGCCTGTTTATCCTTTCGGAGACCGGGCTAAGTCCGAGTCAATCAAGTGGTGCATTTGGGTTAATGTCGTTGGCTGGTATTTAATGAGAACGTGACAAGCGCCTCTCACGTTGCTAAGATTGGATTGCGACGTCTAATCTGAGCAACGAATGCACAAGATTTAGAGTACCAGAGCCCTGTGATGCTGTCACGGGGCTTTGTTACATCTGGAGCTTGGTAAACCTCATAAATTCAATTCGCAACGCTCGCCGCAAGGCGTGAACTTGTTTCACGTCGAGGAAGCGGAATTTCTCGAAAGCCTTATACTGTCTCCGTTCACACATGATCGGAGGGTGTCTCTATGTCTCAATTATTTCGTTTGGCATCGCCAGAAGATTACGAATACATCGAAGAATTAAATTTATGGGAATTGTCATTTGATAAGCGACCGGTTCAAGGGGTTCGTTGTGAAGATCCGGTGATCGGGGCAGAAAAATATAATCAAGGGCGTGAAAAATTTAAGGCGTTAGCGTCACGGCATAAAAAACACTGGAAACCGAACGGATTGACCTTTTCGGAGTTGATCCGCTGGGCAATAGAATGCGGAACTCCAGAACAATGTCAGCTTGTTTTAGCGTTATACCATTGCACAAACGATGATGATTATCAGGCGATGGGAATTCAGTTAAGCCGAAGTATTGATAATGCAAATGTCAGTCCGATCATCTTTTTCACAGGTAAAAATCAACGGTTATTAGGTGATATTTCGATGCTAAAACAGCTCGAAGAAAAGGTGCGCTGACGTTAGGTTTACCTATTATTTTATGTATTATCCTATCTATTATTCTATCTCTTATTTTATCTATTTCGTCTGTAATAGGTAGAATAATACATAGAATAAGATACAGAATAATAGATAGACACAAGATGACGTTGTGTTATTTCTTACCCATTAATCCACCTGTTATTCTACCTATTACTTTACCCGTTATTGCACCCAATTTAGGTATAACGGGCAGAATAACGGGTGAAATAATGGGTAGAATCATAGTTTTACTAACTTGCACCCCATGATACTTTCAGTATCAATGCCACTCATTTTCTGGACGAAAATGAATGACATAAGGCTCCGCCCTCTGGCTATTTTCTTCGGCTGGACGCCTGCGAAAAAAACCATTCACCCAAGCCCGTCAAACTCACTGCGTTCGTCTGACCACCCCCTTTTTTCGCCCCTGTATTTGGTCGCTCAAAAATGTGGTGGTCAGACGCTTCGCTTGACGGGGGGCTTTGCCCCCAAAACGAAACACGTTCACTGGGGTTCACTTGCCATCGCTGGGGCGTGTCATTTCGTTTCGGCTCCCCCTGTTTTTCCCTTTCTTCGCTGGACGCTCATCAGGATAAAAACAAAAAGCCTACCGCCCTCGTTTTACTCGGTTGGTCAAATCGCTTCTTGCCACAAAACAAGTTTGTGACTTTCAGCGATTTCGCATCGTTTTACTTGTCAGTTTGCACGATGTTAAAAACGCACTCAGAAGCCCGCAAAACCGTTCTAAACTTTCAGCGTAGATTTGGGTGTTTTATAGGGTGATCGTGTCTTAAAATCGTTTCGAGGGGCTTTAATGGGGATGAACGGGAGGTTTTTGCTAACTAACTCGCCCGTTTAACATAAAAGGGATTGTATGAATCAATTTTAGCTAGAGTTTAAGGTTGTTCAAATTAATGTACAATGATTGCACTGTATAAATAACCAGGTGTAGCATGTATGGAAAAGCACTTTATCAATGAAAAGTTTTCACGAGATCAATTTACGGGGAATAGAGTTAAAAATATTGCCTTTTCAAATTGTGATTTTTCAGGGGTTGATTTAACTGATACTGAATTTGTTGATTGTAGTTTTTACGACAGGAATAGCTTGGAAGGGTGTGATTTTAATAGAGCCAAACTAAAAAACGCTAGCTTTAAAAGCTGCGATTTATCAATGAGTAATTTTAAAAACATTAGCGCCTTAGGTCTTGAAATTAGTGAGTGTTTAGCTCAAGGAGCTGATTTTCGAGGGGCTAATTTTATGAATATGATAACTACAAGGTCATGGTTTTGTAGTGCTTATATAACCAAGACAAATCTTAGTTACGCTAATTTTTCTAGAGTCATATTA
>NZ_JAMPRR010000060.1:0-3362 GCF_028483405.1 Providencia sp. PROV076
GTCGCTGAATTTAGGGTGAGCGAATCCACCAGCATTTAAGCTGTTATTTTTTAGTTTCATTATTTATTACTCCGTTATTCGTTCGGGTATAAGCTCAAAATTGAATTGATTTGCTCTTGTGGTAATCCCTCATAACTCCCATTGGCCGCACGAACATTAATTAAATCAATAATTTTCTGTGCGTCTTTTTGGCTACGAATGCGATAACGGTAATGTGACCCAATACCGTCAGGGTTCGGTTCGCTAATGCGCTCTAGGGTAATATTTAAGGTGCGCTCTAACTTTGAAAAGTAGTTACGGCCAGACGATAAACGACAATGTTTTAAAATATCGTTTTCAGTGGCTCCACGCTGACCAGTTTTAGAAATATAAATATTTGCTTTCTGTTCTTTTGGTGTGCGTTTGGTTATAATGGCGGGGCAATTTCCAATATCATTACTGATATCAAAGCCGCCTCCGCAAGGGCGGTTTTTCTTTTCCATTATGCTACCCCGCTTTGTGATTTCTTAGCTTCAGCCCATGCGCGAATCTCTTTCGCATCATAGACAAAAAAGCCTTTCTCAATCTCAAATGACTTAGGTAATTTACCGTCACGCTCCCAACGATAACGAGTAGCATCAGAAATGCCTAGAAAGTCGGCTGTGTGACGTAGACGGGCGTAACCGTCCATAGGGTAAGGTGTACTGATTTTTGCGCGTGGCTTGCGCTTAGGTGATTGCTTCTTCATGTGTCTAACCTTTTGAGAGTTGGTGTAGACACATTGAATATTAATTAAATAAACAAAAATAGGTGAGCGTTTTTAAAATAGGGTAGAAAATAAAACCATGGGGTAATTTACCTACGCTTCCATCCTAACTCATCAAGATAATCACTTATTATACTTATCAGTAACTTATAATCTTTAATTGGCGATACACCGCCTTCAAATAAAGTGGCTTCATGATTTAAAACCAGCTTGGCAATCCTACTTTTTATTATTACATCGTTTTTATTTCTATACCTGTCATCATCTGACTCATCTTTAGATGGGTACAATGCCAATAATTTATTAATTGCTCTATGTATGTCAGCCCTATTTTCTATAGCTTTCTTCTGAGATTGATGTATCAATTTATCTTTAGACAGGTTTCGAGCTTCTTTCTCAATCGAATCAATTTCTTTTAAATTTCCTGAACGAATGAAATTATCATTGTTAGTTATTTTTTTATCAAAGTTACCTGACATTATTTTAATAACATCTTCACTAGTGATGTATAAATCACTATCCCTAATTATCTTCTCACTATCTGATATTACCTGTATAAATGATTCTTCTTTATAAAAAAAATCATTTTGCAAGTAAAGCTCCAAGCCGTTAAGCTCTACCTCTTTTCCACTTTCAATGTCATCAACTATATAAGGCGGTAATATCCATAAACCGCTAGCTTTAACATCTAATTCTAACCCAGCTCTTATTGCCCCACCTTTAAGTAAATAGCGATAAGGATCCCTATTACTATCTAGAGCCTTGCAAACACCGCTGACATAATTAAGTCTTGATAAAGAGTTTATTCGTAAAATAGTTGTTATATAATCATCCCCACCAAAAGAAAGAAAAGATCCAATAGAACCAACAAGCTCATGCCTTTCATGCCACAAATAATACCTAGCGAATTCCCAATCTAACTTAATTAAACAATCAATATCCCCCATCACTGCGAGGTTAATTAAATCACTTTCACGCACAGACAGTAATTCTGCTGCTCGGCTTAATTTGCAATATCTAAAAAGTATTTGCTTACCCATCACGTCACCTTTAACGCGCCTTAAAGAATACCGTATCAGATAGGTAAGGTTTCCCACTTTTCACCCCGTCGAGCTAGATACGGTTTAAACTAGTTATGCTTTCTTACTCATTGGTACAACATTATAGTCTGATCCACTTTCTAATGCTGTAAGCAAATCAGCCCATTGTGATAATGCGGCTTTTCGTTCATCAAAGTAATCATGGCGGTTATACACTCCCTCAATGCCTTTTACCCTGTGATTTAAGCACCTTTCAGCTATCTGTGGCTCAACACCTAATGCTGATAGGTGAGTTCGCATTGTTCTGCGTAGGTCATGGATACTGAACTGAATAAACGACTCAGGCAATGATGAAAGAATGCTTTCAAGGTTCTTATTTAACGTTGTCTTATTTATCGTTTTATTTTTACCAGTGCCTGTTCTTCTGGCAGGTAATACATATTCACTACCGCAAGCCATTACCTTTAATTGATTAAACCACTCTATAACAGGTTTACTCAAAGGGATATCTATAGCGTCACCAGTTTTGCTTCTCTCTGATGGGAAATGCCATACCGCATTATCTAAATCAATCTCGCACCATTTAGCCTCGCATAATTCCATCTTACGCAAGCCAACAGCTAGAATTATTTTAAATGCTATTTTGTTAGATTCTGGCAATGTCGAACTATTCAGCGTTGAAAGGAATAATGTCAGCTCATCACGGGTTAACCACCGTTCGCGTTTACTTTCCATTCCGCCAGCATCAGAAATACCAAAGGCCGAGGCTGGATTGCTATCTATCATCTGTCTACGAACCGCATAATCAAAAATACGCTTTAACCAACGTAGCGATTCATCAGCGGTAAATGGTGAGCCTCTATCCACGATGGACTTTATTAATAGATCAACATCTTTTGGCTTCACATCCTCAATTTTCATTGAACCAATAACAGCCGTGATATTTTTATCTATCAGCTTTTTAGATTCCTCATGTTTTTTTCTTTTTGGCTTTATTTGTCGCTCGTAAAATTCATCAATCAGCCCAAACACTTTAACCGCTTTATCTTCGCGCTGTATTCTCTCTAACGCCTCGGCTTTTTGTCGCTTTATATCTCCAGCAACATCAACGCCTAAAATAACCTTTGCCGATAACTCTCTAGCAATTTCACGCGCTTTCATTAGGGTAATATTGGGGTATGTCCCGATAGAAACTATTCGGGCTTTTTTATTGAAGCTATATCTAAATCTCCAGCTTGGGTTTTTGTCATTCTTTGAATATCTAAGATAGAGCCCATTTCCGTCAGCTTTACCCTCGAATCGTTCATTTGAATTTATCCAAGCCTTAATTTGTCTATCGTTTAAGTTTGGCATTTTGTGCAATTTCCAATCAATCGATAACTTTTACAAAAAGCTATTAATTTCTACACGTTAAAACGCTGTATGTTTTTTGGTCGTTTTTAGGTACAAGCTCAGGTACAAGCAAAAACGGCTATTACGTGACTACTTCTGATTGCCCGTGAATTACATTATCAATTATTATCAATGAGTTAGATTGTGAATTGATATACTCTGATATGCTAAGAACGCCTATTCAA
>NZ_JAMPRR010000061.1:0-3288 GCF_028483405.1 Providencia sp. PROV076
TAAAATAAGCCTTATATCCAAGCATAAAACAAGGTTGTCTAGACTTCTTTTAACAGTAAAGTTATCATAAAACTGAATTTTATTTTTTAGGTAAGTTTATGCATTCTATCCGCATTCGTTAAGACACAACTATTTGCATAGTGACACTATTTTATAATGGTGGGCTTTTGTTGTGTCTTTAAGAATATATGCGGATATATAAAGTAAAAGTATGCTTAATTTATAAGTATGCTTTTAGTGCATAGTTTCCAGTTATAACTTAATTGACTAGCTATTTGTCCACCCTGTGGATGAATAGCTTTTTTTTTGGGAGGACACTGTGATGCTAGCTTTTGTTTTCACCTAAATCCTGTTTGCTGCATAAAAAATTTCAAGAGCTAAACAGGAGTAAATAAAAATGAGTTTAATTATTAAAGCGAGAAACATACGCTTGGATTATGCTGGGCGTGATGTTTTGGATATTGATGAATTGGAAATTCACTCTTATGACCGTATTGGTCTTGTGGGTGATAACGGAGCAGGAAAGAGTAGTTTACTCAAAGTACTTAATGGCGAAATTGTTTTAGCCGAAGCGACATTACAGCGTTTTGGTGATTTTGCACATATCAGCCAACTGGGCGGAATCGAAATAGAAACGGTCGAAGACCGGGCAATGTTATCTCGCCTTGGTGTTTCCAATGTACAAAACGACACAATGAGTGGCGGAGAGGAAACTCGTGCAAAAATTGCTGCCGCATTTTCCCAACAAGTACATGGCATTCTAGCGGATGAACCAACCAGCCACCTTGATCTCAATGGAATAGATCTACTTATTGGTCAACTTAAAGCATTTGATGGAGCATTACTTGTTATCAGTCATGACCGATATTTTCTTGATATGGTTGTAGACAAGATATGGGAGTTAAAAGACGGTAAAATTACGGAATATTGGGGTGGTTACTCGGATTACTTGCGTCAAAAAGAAGAAGAGCGACAACACCAAGCCGTAGAATATGAGCTGATGATGAAGGAACGGGAGCGATTAGAATCTGCTGTGCAAGAAAAACGCCAGCAAGCTAATCGATTAGACAATAAGAAAAAAGGAGAAAAATCCAAAAACTCTACCGAAAGTGCTGGACGACTTGGGCATGCAAAAATGACTGGCACCAAGCAAAGAAAACTGTATCAGGCAGCTAAGAGTATGGAAAAGCGTTTGGCTGCATTAGAAGATATTCAAGCACCAGAGCATTTGCGTTCTATTCGTTTTCGTCAAAGTTCAGCCCTAGAACTGCACAATAAGTTCCCGATTACGGCAGATGGTCTGAGCTTAAAATTTGGTAGCCGTACTATCTTTGATGACGCTAACTTTATAATACCGCTTGGCGCTAAAGTCGCTATAACTGGATCGAATGGAACAGGGAAAACGTCCTTGTTAAAAATGATATCAGAACGTGCTGATGGATTAACCATATCTCCAAAAGCTGAAATTGGCTACTTTACACAAACAGGATATAAATTTAACACGCATAAATCTGTGCTCTCCTTTATGCAGGAAGAGTGCGAGTACACAGTTGCGGAAATTCGTGCAGTATTGGCTTCAATGGGGATCGGAGCGAATGATATTCAAAAAAACTTATCCGACTTATCGGGAGGTGAAATCATCAAACTGCTTTTATCCAAAATGCTTTTAGGAAAATATAATATTTTGCTTATGGATGAACCAGGAAACTATCTTGACCTAAAAAGTATTGCCGCATTAGAAACAATGATGAAGTCCTATGCAGGAACTATTATCTTCGTATCTCATGACAAGCAATTGGTCGATAATATTGCTGACATTATCTACGAGATCAAAGACCACAAAATCATCAAGACTTTTGAGAGAGATTGTTAATGATAGCCAATCTAATCCGAACATTAATTATTGAACTCTTTAAAGGAAATTAAAAATGACAATTCAAGATATTCAATCACTTGCTGAAGCACACGGCTTGTTGCTTACGGACAAAATGAATTTCAATGAAATGGGCATTGATTTTAAGGTCGTTTTTGCTCTTGATACAAAGGGGCAACAATGGTTGCTGCGTATTCCTCGTCGTGATGGCATGAGGGAACAAATCAAGAAAGAAAAACGCATTTTAGAATTGGTAAAAAAACATCTTTCTGTAGAGGTTCCTGATTGGAGAATTTCATCTACAGAATTAGTGGCTTATCCCATACTTAAAGATAATCCTGTTTTAAATTTGGATGCTGAAACCTATGAAATAATTTGGAATATGGACAAAGATAGCCCGAAATACATAACATCTTTGGCAAAAACCTTATTTGAAATCCATAGTATTCCTGAAAAAGAAGTTCGGGAAAATGATTTGAAAATTATGAAACCTTCAGATTTAAGACCTGAAATAGCAAACAATTTGCAGTTAGTAAAATCTGAAATTGGTATAAGTGAGCAATTGGAAACCCGCTACAGAAAATGGTTGGATAATGATGTTCTATGGGCAGATTTCACCCAATTTATACATGGCGATTTATATGCTGGGCATGTACTAGCTTCAAAGGATGGAGCTGTTTCAGGCGTTATTGATTGGTCAACAGCCCATATAGATGACCCAGCGATTGATTTTGCTGGGCATGTAACTTTGTTTGGAGAAGAAAGCCTCAAAACTCTAATCATCGAGTATGAAAAACTAGGGGGTAAAGTTTGGAATAAACTATATGAACAGACTTTAGAAAGAGCAGCGGCCTCTCCTTTGATGTATGGTTTATTTGCCTTAGAAACTCAAAATGAAAGCCTTATCGTTGGAGCAAAAGCTCAGTTGGGAGTTATATAATTTAAAAATATGATTGCTGAGAACTGCCTTGTTTTGAAACTTGGTTGGCTTTAATTAGTTTTTAGTATTCTTTATAGAAAATGCCTCGATCAAGGGGCATTTCTAACAATCATTTAACATAAAATTTCTTATGTGAAGTAACCTGAATGCAGCGGTGCCCCATTGGGGGCGCGTTGAGATAAGCCTCTTTTAGATAACTTTAGCAACTCGATAGACAGTTGCAACTCCACAATTCACTGCTTTGGCAATTTCTTCCTTAGTCATATTGCCAACTACTAGCAATTCTTTTATTCGTTTATGTTTAGCCTCATTTGCCTTCTTGCCTGTTGGTTTGTAACCCGAACGTGCCAGGCCCTGCTTAATACGTTCTATACGTTTCTCATTGTCTAGGCGGGCCATTGTTGCCAGAAGATCAATCAACATATTGTTGATGAGTTCCAAGATTGAATGAGTAATGCTGTCACTGGTTTGAAGG
>NZ_JAMPRR010000062.1:0-3217 GCF_028483405.1 Providencia sp. PROV076
GCCGCGTTCCAGGCGGCGACTATGAGGGCTATGTCGATGCCCATGTGCGCCGGCTGGAGGCGCTACGCCGGGCCGGTATCGTCGAGCGGATCGACGCCGACCAATGGCGCATCCCCGATGATCTGGTCAGCCGTGCCGCCGCCCATGACGCCGGCCGAGACAGTCAGGCCAGCGTTCGCGTCCTTTCCCCGGTCGATCTGAACAAACAGATCGGATCGGACGGCGCGACCTGGCTGGACCGGCGGCTGATCCACGGCGAGACGGCCGACCTTGCGCCAACCGGCTTCGGGCAACAAGTCCGCGAAGCCATGGACCAGCGCCGCGAGCACCATATCGAACAGGGCGACGCCACCCGCAGCCGGGACAGCCGCGTCTTCTACCGGCGCAACCTTCTCGCCATCCTGCGGGAGCGCGAGGTAGCCGGCGTCGGATCGGATATGGCTTTGAGTAAGGGCCTGCCGTTCCGCGCCGCCACGGACGGCGAGAGCGTCAGCGGCAAGTTTACCGGAACCGTGCATCTATCGAGCGGCAAGTTCGCCGTGGTCGAGAAATCCCATGAGTTCACCCTTGTCCCGTGGCGGCCGATCATCGACCGCCAACTCGGCCGCGAGGTTATGGGCATCGTGCAGGGCGGGTCGGTGTCGTGGCAGTTAGGGCGGCAGAGGGGGCTGGAACGCTGAGTGCGCCCATGCCGCATTGCGAAGCAAAAGATAATCGGATAAAATGTAGCAATTCATATTCGTAAGCGTGGAGTAATCAGATGGGAAATTCCAAGTCAGCAGACAAGTAAGCCGCAACAACCAGTATTGTTGTTGCGGCGCTCTGTAAGGCTAGTCTCATCTGATTGCTGACGAGCAGACGTCGCCCGGTATTCCTTAATCGAGGGTTGATTCGTCATGACCACCACACGCCCCGCGTGGGCCTATACGCTGCCGGCAGCACTGCTGCTGATGGCTCCTTTCGACATCCTCGCTTCACTGGCGATGGATATTTATCTCCCTGTCGTTCCAGCGATGCCCGGCATCCTGAACACGACGCCCGCTATGATCCAACTCACGTTGAGCCTCTATATGGTGATGCTCGGCGTGGGCCAGGTGATTTTTGGTCCGCTCTCAGACAGAATCGGGCGACGGCCAATTCTACTTGCGGGCGCAACGGCTTTCGTCATTGCGTCTCTGGGAGCAGCTTGGTCTTCAACTGCACCGGCCTTTGTCGCTTTCCGTCTACTTCAAGCAGTGGGCGCGTCGGCCATGCTGGTGGCGACGTTCGCGACGGTTCGCGACGTTTATGCCAACCGTCCTGAGGGTGTCGTCATCTACGGCCTTTTCAGTTCGATGCTGGCGTTCGTGCCTGCGCTCGGCCCTATCGCCGGAGCATTGATCGGCGAGTTCTTGGGATGGCAGGCGATATTCATTACTTTGGCTATACTGGCGATGCTCGCACTCCTAAATGCGGGTTTCAGGTGGCACGAAACCCGCCCTCTGGATCAAGTCAAGACGCGCCGATCTGTCTTGCCGATCTTCGCGAGTCCGGCTTTTTGGGTTTACACTGTCGGCTTTAGCGCCGGTATGGGCACCTTCTTCGTCTTCTTCTCGACGGCTCCCCGTGTGCTCATAGGCCAAGCGGAATATTCCGAGATCGGATTCAGCTTTGCCTTCGCCACTGTCGCGCTTGTAATGATCGTGACAACCCGTTTCGCGAAGTCCTTTGTCGCCAGATGGGGCATCGCAGGATGCGTGGCGCGTGGGATGGCGTTGCTTGTTTGCGGAGCGGTCCTGTTGGGGATCGGCGAACTTTACGGCTCGCCGTCATTCCTCACCTTCATCCTACCGATGTGGGTTGTCGCGGTCGGTATTGTCTTCACGGTGTCCGTTACCGCGAACGGCGCTTTGGCAGAGTTCGACGACATCGCGGGATCAGCGGTCGCGTTCTACTTCTGCGTTCAAAGCCTGATAGTCAGCATTGTCGGGACATTGGCGGTGGCACTTTTAAACGGTGACACAGCGTGGCCCGTGATCTGTTACGCCACGGCGATGGCGGTACTGGTTTCGTTGGGGCTGGTGCTCCTTCGGCTCCGTGGGGCTGCCACCGAGAAGTCGCCAGTCGTCTAACCGACGACTGGTAGCAGGCCCGCTCCGATGCGGCGCACTAACCATCGAAACCTCGTGAATGTCGGTATCCTGTCTGGCAGGATACCGCTCATTTCCCTTGTTCAGTTCATCGCCGTCGCCGAGCATCTGAATTTTCGGCATGCGGCCAAGGCACTTGGTATCAGCCAGTCGAGCGTCAGCGCGCGTGTGAAAGCGCTGGAGGATAACCTTGGTGTCCTGCTATTTGAGCGCCATGCGCGGGGCGTTCGGCTAACAGACGCAGGCAGGCACTTCATGGAGCGTGTCACGGCGGGTGTCGATCAACTCGATCACGCAGTGAAGACCGCGGAGTGACGGGCACTGGCTGGCAATGTCTAGCAACGGCAGGCATTTCGGCTGAGGGTAAAAGAACTTTCCGCTAAGCGATAGACTGTATGTAAACACAGTATTGCAAGGACGCGGAACATGCCTCATGTGGCGGCCAGGACGGCCAGCCGGGATCGGGATACTGGTCGTTACCAGAGCCACCGACCCGAGCAAACCCTTCTCTATCAGATCGTTGACGAGTATTACCCGGCATTCGCTGCGCTTATGGCAGAGCAGGGAAAGGAATTGCCGGGCTATGTGCAACGGGAATTTGAAGAATTTCTCCAATGCGGGCGGCTGGAGCATGGCTTTCTACGGGTTCGCTGCGAGTCTTGCCACGCCGAGCACCTGGTCGCTTTCAGCTGTAAGCGTCGCGGTTTCTGCCCGAGCTGTGGGGCGCGGCGGATGGCCGAAAGTGCCGCCTTGCTGGTTGATGAAGTACTGCCTGAACAACCCATGCGTCAGTGGGTGTTGAGCTTCCCGTTTCAGCTGCGTTTCCTGTTTGCCAGCCGGCCCGAGATCATGGGGTGGGTGCTGGGCATCGTTTACCGCGTCATTGCCACGCACCTGGTCAAGAAAGCGGGCCATACCCACCAAGTGGCCAAGACGGGCGCGGTCACCCTGATCCAGCGTTTTGGATCGGCGCTCAATCTGAATGTTCACTTCCACATGCTGTTTCTCGACGGTGTGTATGTCGAGCAATCCCACGGCTCAGCGCGTTTCCGCTGGGTCAAGGCGCCGACCAGCCCAGAGCTCACCCA
>NZ_JAMPRR010000063.1:0-3000 GCF_028483405.1 Providencia sp. PROV076
CACTTTCGGAATAAATGTAGATTATCAATCAATCCCTTTGATTTTATTACACATAATAATCTAAGGTGTAAATTAGGTACAAGCTCAGGTACAAGCAAAACACGGGATACAAATCATTAAATGTCATTCTAAAGCGAACCTATCATGTCGTATATTGCTATATTTGAAATAATTAAATCCAATATTGCAGATAACGAAACACCAACCAGAGATATGATTAAGCGTGTAAAACACTAGCCCCATTTTCTATTTTGTAAAACGACTCTATACCCATCGCAATCACTGAAGGTTACTCCGTCAACATCTCAATATGGGTTAAATGATCTCACTCTATTAAATCCTGCATTATCCATTTTCAAACAAGCACTGAGCCACTCATCTCGATTGGGAATATACAGTACTAATAAATCCTCATTTGTAGGGGATGGTGATACAGGGTGCTCATGGCATTCAGTAAATTCAATATGCCATCCCAGATTTACGTTTCCTAGCATACATCCGCTGAAGCCATCATGATTTGAAAATGAGCCAATTATTTCTAGCCCTAATCCACGACTATACATTTCACTACTTTTTACTAAGTTGCTAACTGGCCTAGCTATTCGAAAGTGCTGAAAGCTCATGATTACCACCTTTTGTTTAAACTCTTACACGAGTTCAATTATTAATTAACTATCAGCCGATACTTGTCAAATCCTGAGCAATCAACCGAAAAATATATTTCATCTGATAGGCTACCCTCTTTAAGAGGTGAGGTTAATTTGTACTCCTCAATATGAAGTGTACAAAATAGAATAGGTAGGCTGGTGGACTTATTCGAACTGCCCCGATATTTTCGGGTTAGTTAAAGGTAGGCAACTAATTGTGGGTTAGCTTAAAGAGGTGAAATGCCCTCTTTAGATTTTTCGATTTCAAATCGACTTATTGATACTAACATTTACTAACAGGTAACTATCTGCGCCCCTGTTAGCTGATAACCATTAAACCATTCATAGCGACCTGTATCCGTGACTTTGTTTCCTTTCTGGCAGGTCATAAGCTCCAGCGCGTTAATATCGAATGCCACTATCTTTAACGGGTACGGGCTACGCTTGTCACTCTCAGCCTGAATAGTCATCGTGGCCATAACTTTACCTGTGGCTGTTTTAACTCGCTCAGGGGCTTTTATTACCGTTCCTGATGTGGTGATCCTGATTGATTTTGCTTTTCTCATTTCTGGTTTATTCATCTTGATACCATCACAATATAAGCTATTGGTTAAAATAAAATGCTGATGGGACTCTGGAAGATTGGGTAATAATTCCAATTTCTAGGGGTGATCTAAACGTCAATTTATCCATGATGATACGGGATAATCCCGTATGTAGATATAACCTATTGATTATACTTAATTCCGTTAAATCGACGGAATCAAAATATAACTGATTGATAACGTTTAATTCTGTCACAAAACCAGATTAACGCCCATTGGTCATCGTTTCAGTGACCAATGGTAAGAGGTGGCAACGCATTGTTTGCATTACGAGAGGTCACAGCGACCACTTGAAACATTAGGGTAACATCAGGGTTAACACCTTACCGTAACCTTACCGTTATCGACTTAATCCTCACCGTAATCTCACCGTTATTTATTGGCTTAATCCTCCCCGTAACATCCCCGTTTAACCTTGCCGTAATCTTGCCGTTTAATCGCGTTATACGGACCGTAATAGGACCGTTATTTTAGCTTTAGTCATTCATGTTCAGAGTAGATAAACTATTGATTTACTAAGTAACGCATATTTGCGTCACGGTAACTTATTAGCATCTACAGATTGCAACAAAATATCATTTAATGAATATGGGCGACTAATCACCCATATTGCCAATGAGGTATCAAGCAAACCTATTTATTTCTACTTTTTTTCCAAATTATAAAATGAATAATCCCTAAACCACCGTGACCATAAATATAAATCTCAATTAAAATTGTGAGTGATTTATGAATACTTCTAGCCTCTAAAGCAAGTGGTGACTGCTGTAACCATAGAATAAACCATGCAATACCAGACAAAATAACAATTGATAAAGCACCTAACCCTAACCCTTGAACTGTCGCGGCAAGCCCTTTAGGTGAGCTGTCTGGTAGCTTTTTAGCTAAAAGAGAGTTTATATCTTCTTTGATTTGCTTAAAGTCCCCCCAGAGATAGGGATAAAAATATCTAAACCCTCGCTGGTTAAAACATAACACGACTAAAAAGAACGTTAAGAAAAAAAGCACAAAACCTGAAACGATATGAATCCAAGTGAATAAATAAGTCTCGTCAAAAAACGGAACAACTACTGACTTAGTTCCCGTCATCCAATTACTCACAATGATTTGTGATATTACCAAAAGTAGAATTAACGCATGTAAAATTCTTATTTTTTTAGTCTGATAAAGCCCAAAAAAATCCCAAATCGATTTTAATATGCTCACAATGCTTCACCTTTTTTATAATATTTCTCACAGACACAATTTAATAGCTTATAACACTCTTGTTTATGGCTTTAAGTCCTAAGCGTAGAATATTTTATATGAAATATAGTTCACATCTACCAATTAATTACGACCATCCTTTTAAGATGATTACATTTATCGTTATGAGATGTTTTTATTATCAGTATGAAATTAATATTCAGAGGACAAAATTGTCCTGTGGGTATCGCAATGCTTATTTGCATTGTGGTTACTTTTGGTGGTTACCAAAGTGGTTACTTTTATCTCATGGCCATGATTAGAATATTGCCAGCCAGTGACGAGCCTCCAATTTCAGAGCCTCATGACTCCTTAATCTCAAGGAGTCCTATTTAACCGCCTTAAGTACCCTTGATATCAAGGCAACCTATTATCGTTTAGGTGCTGGCTTCGTCCTTTGGTAGGTAGGTGCTGTCATTCTCCGCCTGTGACGCTCTTTAGCCTGTATTGTCTGGGCTACACCTGTTCTAATTGCTAACCTATCGCGTCCATTGAGTGATTGT
>NZ_JAMPRR010000064.1:0-2917 GCF_028483405.1 Providencia sp. PROV076
AGCAACATTTACTTTGTTCTCATGTCTGGTTTTGTCTGGTTCTGATGTCAACAATTGTCAACATTCAGAGGATGAAGTATCCAGTAAAATATAGCCTTTTCGGTGGATACCAAAACGAATACCTTACAATCACTATAGCAACACCATAGTACCACCGTGGTTTATTTAAGTACCATTTCGGTACGTTATTATTGTGATTCTTTTTGTTATCAATATAACTACACCGTGTTTTTCGTATGGGTTAGCTATACTGGCTAATACTTAGCTACTTTGGCTAAAGGCACTAATTTGTGGTTTTGATATGAGGGCTTCATTTCAAGCCGTCCTCAGTATCAAGGGTAGCATTTCAACTGTCGCCCTTTCCGACTATGGCCATAATCACAATCGTTAACCCTCCTCAATTTTGAGGACACTGTTTCTATTGATAAATACAGGCTCAAAAATGAGCCGATTGATTCTATTGGTAAAATTAGACTGTGCTCAAATTTGAGCTTTGCCATGTATTCAGTTAGTTACAAGGCGCAATAATACGCTTTGCTTGTTTTACAGTAAGTTACCCTGACTTTGTTATATTAAGTTATACAATCACTCCTTAAATCCACCAGCAATTTTACATTTTCTAATCTGTATAACACTGTTATACACTGATATAATAAGCACTCATTGAGCTAATAACGGACTATTATCATGAGTAAATCTAATCTTATTGCCTTTCGTTTACCTGCTGAGCTGCAAGCCCTATTTAATGATGCTGTATCGAACTCTGGCAGCGATAAAACAGCATGGATAGTCTCAGCTATCAAAGAGAAGTTAAACCGCCCAGACAGCAATCCTGACGCTCGTATGTTATCGCTAGTGGAACGCCTAGAATCGTCTGTGGCGTCTTTAATTGCTGGTAAGGCAGATATCCCACCGTATACCTATAATGAGTCTGCTGTCGTTTCTGTTGTTAATTTGGTGCTATCAGAGGGTATAGATAATGGGCGCATTATTGCTGAACGAATTAACGAGGCTGGCTATCAAACTAAAGGCGGTAAAGCGTGGGATAAGGATATTTATTCAGCGTGGAAGCGTCACAAGGATATAGCAGGGAAACTGAGTAGCTAATTACCCCTGTAAAACTTGGTATTCAACTGCGCATTAAACCTTAGCATTTCTTAGCATCTAGTGCGCAATTTACCGATACATTCCGATACATATCAAACTGCGAATGATTACTAAGTTTTACTAAGTTCAATGTGTAGTTTTATGTAGTAGTAAACTGCGAACAACCTTAACATTTCTCAACAATGAACCATAACAATTGATAACAGGTCATCATTGAACAAAACCAGACAGAAAGCGGCTTTAATACTACATTCCACCTCATGGCCAACTGCGAAATTCGCACTTTTGTTCGCAATTTTCAAACTGCGAATTCGCAATTCTGTGCGCAGTTTTAGTGCGCAATTTTGGCATCAATGCGCAATTTCATTAGATACAAAATACTATTTATTTATCAATGCGTTAATTACTAACGACTCACATTAACTATTTAGCGTTTTTGCGCAATAACCTCTAGTTTTCCCTAGTAGCAAGGCTAGTTTTGGCTAGTAGTAAAATATTAATGGCGTGAGGTTTCGTGAGGTGGTACTGCGTGAAAATATTAGGTTATCGTTATCTTAGTACCTGACGTTAATTTATCGACAAATGGTATAAACGCCTGCCAGTAATAATCCTCTAATCTTGCCTGTTCTGCCACTTTCTCCCTGAATTTCTCCCATCTCATGCCCTTGGGTTTATCGAAAGAATACACATGCTTGGTTAAGTTACTAACATCTGGACTATAACCCCAAATAGCAAAGCGGCCTACTCGCACCTTGCGCCTTAATCGGTCAAGCTTGTTTTCGCTCTGGCTGGCATAGTGGAAATTCCAACACGACCTACAGGCTAAATCTTTACGACTAAAATAAAGCTCTGCTCTACGTTTGCGGCAATAGGGGCATGAATACCAATAACGAACGCCATAACCTGCTTGAGTGGTAACGAGTGATAAAGAAAATCGCTTATCGCCTATAACGACCAAGTAATTATCACCATTTTTACCAATGATTAATTTACCTGCGCTAGTATCCCACTGTAGCCCTTCACCATCGTTTTTAAACTTTCTGATAGCAGCTATAGTGCCATGCCCGATAGTTGGCAATGCGTCCGTATAGTGCCTTGATTGTGGTCTCATAATGCCTCGCCATTTCCAATCCGAAATAATATGAGTTTTTCATAAGTTGTCATTCTCATTATTCCGCCAATCCCTGTGATACCAATAGATACAAGCCTATTTCAAGGTAAGATTAATATTCTCTTTTTATGGACTGAAAAAAATCTTGCTACGATGTCCGAAAACTAACCGCTAACGTGTCCGATAATTAGCTGCTAACGTGTGTAAAAACTCCCGTTCTACGATGTGTAAAAACTATTTGCTACGGTGTATAAAAATCATCACCCCTAACGTGTCACATAAGTCGCTAAAGTGGGGTGAATTCTCGCATCACCGCCCTCGCGCGTACTGTTCACGAAAGTACCGAGTTAACGCTTCAATTCTTCCTGAATATACTTAGTTAAATTGGGTAATGTTTCCTCTACACCTTTTTTCAAGAACTCTTTTTTAGCCGTTGGGCGTTTAAACTTCTGCTTAACTTTCGGGTCATGCACATAAGCGGCATAGCTGGCGGAATAACCAATACGCCCCGTTACTCGCGTACCGTTAATGGTGACTGTGCGAAACTGGCTATTAATCAATGTTGAGGTATCGATAGGCGTATAGAGTGCGGCCTGTGCTCCAGCGTCGATAAGAAACCGCTGCATAGCGCGTGATACTCGTTGCTCTACATGTTGGCAATATTGCTGGAACGATTGATTGCGACCTCTTCTCTTAGAT
>NZ_JAMPRR010000065.1:0-2906 GCF_028483405.1 Providencia sp. PROV076
AACAACATTTACTTTGTTCTCATGTCAGGTTTTGTCAGGTTCCCATGTCTGGTTTTGTCTGGTTCTGATGTCAACAATTGTCAACATTCAGCGGATGGAGTATCCAGTAAAATATAGCCTTTTCGGTGGATACCAAAACGGATACCTTACAATCACTATAACAACACCATAGTACCACCGTGGTTTATATTAGTACCATTTTGGTACGTTATTGCTGCGATTCTTTTTGATATCAAAATAGCTACACCGTGATTTTCGAGTAGTTAGCTGTACTGGCTAATATTTAGCTACTTTGGCTAAAGGCACTAATTTGTGGTTTTGATATGAGAGCTTCATTTCAAGCCATCCTCAGTATCAAGGGTAGCATTTCAACTGTCGCCCTTTCCGACTATGGCCATAATCACAATCGTTAACCCTCCTCAATTTTGAGGGCATTGTTTCTATTGATAAATACAGGCTCAAAAATGAGCCGATTGATTCTATTGGTAAAATTAGACTGCGCTCAAACTTGAGCTTTGTCATGTATTCAGTCAGTTACAAAGCGCAATAATACGCTTTGCTTGTTTTACAGTGAGTTACCCTAACTTTGTTATATTAAGTTATACAATTACTCATTAAACCCACCAGCAATTTTATATTTTCTAATCTGTATAACAGTGTTATACGCTGATATAATAAGCACTCATTGAGTTAATAACGGACTATTATCATGAGTAAATCTAATCTTATTACCTTTCGTTTACCTGCTGAACTGCAAGCCTTGTTTAATGATGCTGTATCGAACTCTGGCAGCGATAAAACAGCGTGGATAGTCTCAGCTATCAAAGAGAAGCTAAACCGCCCAGACAGTAATCCTGACGCTCGTATGCTGTCGCTGGTGGAACGCCTAGAATCGTCTGTGGCATCTTTGATTGCTGGTAAGGCAGATATCCCACCGTATACCTATAATGAGTCTGCTGTCGTTTCTGTAGTTAATTTGGTGCTATCAGAGGGCATAGATAACGGGCGCATTATCGCTGAACGAATTAATGAGGCTGGCTATCAAACGAAAGGTGGTAAAGCGTGGGATAAGGATATTTATTCAGCGTGGAAGCGCCACAAGGATATAGCAGGAAAATTAGATAGTGACAGTTGATATCAAGTCCAGAATTTAAAACCAAGTTGCTTCATCGCGCGTTAAAGGGCGATTTTATTACTTAATTCGCCCAATCAATCAAAATAAACATCAACCGTAGTTACAAGGAAAAAATACTGTTTAACCAATTATCAGTTTCTATATTATTTCCCATTTCATATGGCCCATGAATGCTGGCAAAACAGCCTTTACTTTCAACAGTAATATCTTTATTAGTTACTAGCCAGTTAACGACACAAATAACTAAATTTCCATAATCCACTACACCTTCAACAACACCAATATGTAGTATTTTGATTTCAGAAGCCCCTTTTCCCTTCATTCTTTTAATTGCTATCCGATCATTTTTTTTTATTTTTTTTGCTCTTTGATATTGAGCTTCATCTTCATTTTTTTTATATCCTAAAACCCAAATTTTATTTTCTATGAAAGTTTTATCTTGATGATCACATCCATCCCAACTAGCCCCTGCTAGCCAATAGTTCGTAGCTTCAGTCATAATATTTCTCACTTTCTGTTTAACTTTTTATTTTATTGATAGTAAATACTATTATATTTAATCATTTAAATTTCAACACACGAGACGTTAATTTATCGACAAATGGTATAAATGCCTGCCAGTAATAATCCTCTAATCTTGCCTGTTCCGCTACTTTCTCCCTGAATTTCTCCCATCTCATGCCTTTGGGTTTATCGAAAGAATACACATGCTTGGTTAGGTTACTAACATCTGGGCTATAACCCCAAATAGCAAAGCGACCTACTCGCACCTTGCGCCTTAATCGGTCAAGCTTGTTTTCACTCTGGCTGGCATAGTAGAAATTCCAACATGCTCTACAGGCTAAATCTTTACGACTAAAATAAAGCTCTGCTCTACGTTTGCGGCAATAGGGGCATGAATACCAATAACGAACGCCATAACCCGCTTTAGTGGTAACGAGTGACAAAGAGAATCGCTTATCACCTATAACAACCAAGTAATTATCACCGTTTTTACCAATGATTAATTTCCCTGCGCTAGTATCCCACTGTAGGCCTTCACCATTGTTTTTAAACTTTCTGATAGCAGCTATAGTGCCATGCCCGATAGTTGGTAATGCGTCCGTATAATGCCTTGATTGTGGTCTCATAATGCCTCGCCATTTTCAATCCGAAATAATATGAGTTTTTCATAAATTGTCATTCTCGTTACTTCATCAATCCCTGTGATACCAATAGATACAAGCCTATTTCAAGGTGAGATTAATATTCTCTTTTTATGGACTCCGAAAACTAACCGCTAACGTGTCCGATAATTCCGTCTAGCGTGTGTAAAAACTCCCATTATACGATGTGTAAAAACTATCTAACCGCCTTTGCTAACGTGCCCGAAAAGTCATATTTCTCCCTCGCGCGCGTACTGTTCACGAAAGTACCGAGTTAACGCTTCAATTCTTCCTGAATATACTTAGCTAAATTGGGTAACGTTTCCTCTACACCTTTTTTCAGGAACTCTTTTTTAGCCGTTGGACGCTTAAAGTTCTGCTTAACTTTCGGGTCATGCACATACGCGGCATAGCTGGCGGAATAACCAATACGCCCCGTTACTCGTGTGCCGTTAATAGTGACTGTTCGAAACTGGCTATTAATCAATGCCGAGGTATCGATAGGCGTATAGACTGCGGCTTGTGCTCCAGCATCAATAAGAAACCGCTGCATAGCGCGTGATACGCGTTGCTCTACATGTTGGCAATATTGCTGGAACGATTGATTACGACCTCTTCTCTTAGAG
>NZ_JAMPRR010000066.1:0-2003 GCF_028483405.1 Providencia sp. PROV076
GCCGATGCGCTCAAGCCGTGGATTGCGCGGCGTGAACGCTGGCCGTCCTTTCTGATCCGGCGCGATCCGCGCGACATCAGCCGTATCTGGGTCCTGGAACCGGAGGGACAGCATTACCTGGAAATTCCCTACCGTACCTTGTCGCATCCGGCTGTCACCCTCTGGGAACAACGGCAGGCGCTGGCGAAACTGCGGCAGCAAGGGCGCGAACAGGTGGATGAGTCGGCGCTGTTCCGCATGATCGGCCAGATGCGTGAGATTGTGACCAGCGCGCAGAAGGCCACACGCAAGGCGCGGCGTGACGCGGATCGCCGCCAGCACCTCAAGACATCAGCTCGGCCGGACAAGCCCGTTCCGCCGGATACGGATATTGCCGACCCGCAGGCAGACAACTTGCCACCCGCCAAACCGTTCGACCAGATTGAGGAGTGGTAGCCGTGGACGAATATCCCATCATCGACCTGTCCCACCTGCTGCCGGCGGCCCAGGGCTTGGCCCGTCTTCCGGCGGACGAGCGCATCCAGCGCCTTCGCGCCGACCGCTGGATCGGCTATCCGCGCGCAGTCGAGGCGCTGAACCGGCTGGAAGCCCTTTATGCGTGGCCAAACAAGCAACGCATGCCCAACCTGCTGCTGGTTGGCCCGACCAACAATGGCAAGTCGATGATCGTCGAGAAGTTCCGCCGCACCCACCCGGCCAGCTCCGACGCCGACCAGGAGCACATCCCGGTGTTGGTCGTGCAGATGCCGTCCGAGCCGTCCGTGATCCGCTTCTACGTCGCGCTGCTCGCCGCGATGGGCGCGCCGCTGCGCCCACGCCCACGGTTGCCGGAAATGGAGCAACTGGCTCTGGCACTGCTGCGCAAGGTCGGCGTGCGCATGCTGGTGATCGACGAGCTGCACAACGTGCTGGCCGGCAACAGCGTCAACCGCCGGGAATTCCTCAACCTGCTGCGCTTCCTCGGCAACGAACTGCGCATCCCGTTGGTTGGGGTAGGCACGCGCGACGCCTACCTAGCCATCCGCTCCGATGACCAGTTGGAAAATCGCTTCGAGCCGATGATGCTGCCGGTATGGGAGGCCAACGACGATTGCTGCTCACTGCTGGCCAGCTTCGCCGCTTCGCTCCCGCTGCGCCGGCCTTCCCCAATTGCCACGCTGGACATGGCTCGCTACCTGCTCACACGCAGCGAGGGCACCATAGGGGAACTGGCGCACTTGCTGATGGCGGCGGCCATCGTCGCCGTGGAGAGCGGCGAGGAAGCGATCAACCATCGCACACTCAGCATGGCCTGTCGACAACCTCTCGCGCAACCAAGACATCGCGGTCGGACTGCAAGTGATCTTGAAGCCACGGGCCCGTCCCACCCCGACATGGACCTCGATGCCCGAACGGACGTTAGATTTCGAGTTCTAGGCGTTCTGCGATGAAGGTTGGATCCCAGCCGGGATTGAAAGTGTCGACGTGGGTGAATCCGAGCCGCTCGTATAGGCCACGCAGGTTCGGGTGGCAGTCGAGCCGCAGCTTGGCGCACCCCTGCGTTCGCGCGGCATGGCGGCAAGCCTCGATCAGCGCGGAGCTGACACCCCGGCCCGCATGTGTCCGTCGCACCGCGAGCTTGTGCAGATATGCGGCCTCCCCCTTGAGGGCGTCGGGCCAGAACTCGGGATCCTCGGCCGACAAGGTGCAACAGCCGACGATGCCGTCGCTGCAACTCGCGACTAGGAGCTCGGATCTCAGGACGAAGGTCTCCGCGAATGTCCGGTCGATCCGCGCGACGTCCCAGGCGGGCGTTCCCTTGGCGGACATCCACGCCGCAGCGTCGTGCATCAGCCGCACAACCTCGTCGATATCACCCGAGCAGGCGACCCGAACGTTCGGAGGCTCCTCGCTGTCCATTCGCTCCCCTGGCGCGGTATGAACCGCCGCCTCATAGTGCAGTTTGATCCTGACGAGCCCAGCATGTCTGCGCCCACCTTCGCGGAACCTGACCAGGGTCCGCT
>NZ_JAMPRR010000067.1:0-1782 GCF_028483405.1 Providencia sp. PROV076
TTCGATGTTGGTTCATACATAGAAAATGTCGGTTCAAATCATGGGTATGTTGGTTCAGTATTTTCAAATAAATACTTTAAAAACAAGCATCTTTACAAATTGAACCAACTGAACCGACTGAACCAACACCTGATCGCGTATTTAATAGAAAAGTTTTTTTGAGGAAAAAGAAATCATGACCCGAGTGACTTTATCATTAAGAAAAAATAACAATGGTGTAACAAATCCACCAGTGATGAGCACACCAAAAAGCATACAGGCTAAAACGCCACAGGAAGCCTCACAGCAACCGAAGAAGAAAAACAAGGCAGATGTTCACGCGAAGAAGAAACAACACCGTATCGACCGTATAGCGCAGCATTGGACGCTATTCAGTGAGCCAGAAGCCAAGCCGCTAATGATTGGCATCAAGGAAGCTATGATTGCTGAGGTTAAAGATAAAGGGCTGGATATCCCAGAGAGTCACATTAAACAGGGATTACGCTCATACATCAGCCGCAAGGCATATTTGAAAGCTCTTACTCTGGGCGGCAATCGGTTTGATATGCACGGACAACCTAACGGAGAGGTTACGCCAGAACAACAAAGCATAGCGGAGCAAAAACTGATAGAGTGGCTAAAGAAATGATACAGGAGCCTTATGAAAATTATTTACAGAAGCAAAGGTAATCAAGATGTAATTGAATTGGCTTATACAATCTTTGAGCTTGATAAAATTAAATATGCCATGCAAGCCGTCAGGCGTATCGCTGACGTTAATGTCAAAACTTCAGGATTTATTTTTAGACGCATGGTTATTACAGGTACGCCAGATCAAATCAAAATTGCTAGAAAGGCTCTGATTAGGCGTTACAGATAGTTATTAGTTGAACACCGCCAAAGCATAAGCCGAGGCGGTTATGTATAATTGGCCTTATCAACTAAAAGGATCACCAAATGAAAAAAATCATGATAACGGCTTTATTGGCTTTGTTTCTATCGGGATGTGATAACAGTCCACCAGCACCCTACGGCTTTAAGTGGGGGCAGACTAAAGAAAGTGTTAAAGCATTAAATTTAAAAGATACAAACTGTAATTTTGAACACTCCTGTACTTTTCAAGAAACACCTGACGGACACGACGCAGCTATTTTGTTTACAACATTTCACGATAAGTTAGGGCTGTTCTATATATTTTATACTGAGAACTTCGATCAGAAAGCAACTACCAAAGATGAAGCATTTGAACTATATGAGCAAGCGGGAAATAAACTGGAAAAAGTATATGGCGAAGCTGTAAATAAAACCCATATCATTAAAGATGAAAGTGATTTTTTTAATTGCTTAGCAAGCCAAGATTGTGGCGACGTTAATATGGATTTTGATAAAGATGGATACAAAGCAAACTTAAGAATGAGCGTATCAAATCAAGGGAAAACGCATCTAATTTATACTTTTAAAAGTCCTGTCTATAACTCACCGTTGAAATAGCAAGCATATAAATAGAACAGAAGCCGACCTTGAGTCGGTTTTTTTGTTGTCTTAATTTCAAGTAAATCAAGTTTAGTAGAAAATATTTCTACATTTATACTTTTTTGTAGCAATATATTGTTGTTTATTTTTTACTCTGGATTATAATTGTAGTGTATATAACTACAGGGTGGGTAAATAATCATGGATAAGCAAAAAAGAACCTTCAAGGCAGTGTCAATTGAAAGCGACATAGTAGATCGCGTTAAAAAATTTAAAGAAAAACAGGGTGAAAAAGATGTTTTCATTCAACGAGCGCCTATTAGCCAATTG
>NZ_JAMPRR010000068.1:0-1753 GCF_028483405.1 Providencia sp. PROV076
TAATTGGCTAATAGGTGCTCGTTGAATGAAAACATCTTTTTCACCCTGTTTTTCTTTAAATTTTTTAACGCGATCTACTATGTCGCTTTCAATCGACACTGCTTTGAAGGTCCTTTTTTGCTTATCCATGATTATTTATCCACCCTGTTGTTATATACACTACAATTATAATCCAGAGTAAAAAATAAACAACAATATGTTGCTATAAATAATCGCAAATATAGAAATATTTTCTATTAGTTTTGGTTTTTATGAAATAAAGACAACGAAAAACCGACTCAAGGTCGGCTTTTTTTGTAGGAAAGAGTTCTAGTTTTTAGGTTTTAGATAATTGGTGAGAATAGCTAATTTTTTATCTTTATTTCTTATCCCAACAGATACAGACGCCTTATAACCGTTATTGTCATATTCTGCAGATATATCACTGCATCCAATTTTATCTAAACAATCAAAGAAATTATTTTCATCATCAACTCTGACTGTCTCAGTAGTAGGTTCACCATATATCAGATTTAAGTTATTAGTAACTTTAGTAAACTTATCAATCACATCTTTTCTATCGGTTCTTGCCAGTTCCTCAGAATGTAAGATTTGTACCAGTCCAGCATCAGGTGCAAATATTAAAAATGTAATTCCATCTGTGTTATCTGGCGTATTTTCTAACGTACAAGTAGCTAAACTACACCCTTCACCCGCTAAGTTTAACTTTTGAATTTCCTCCACCGATTGCCCCCACTTAAATCCGTAGGGTGCTGGTGGACTGTTATCACATCCCGATAGAAACAAAGCCAATAGAGCCGTTATCATGATTTTTTTCATTTGGTGATCCCTTTAGTTGATAAGGCCAATTATACATAACCGCCTCGGCTTATGCTTTGGCGGTGTTCAATTAATGGCTATAACGCCTTGCTAGGGCTTTGCCTGCGATTTGGATTTGGTCAGGCTGACCTGTGATAATTGTTCGCTTAAAGATAAAACCGTATGTTTTGATTTCTACATCGGCTTTTCTCGTGACCGATTCAAGGGCATACCTCAAGTTATCTTTCTCTAAAATCGTATAAGCCAACTCAATAATATCTTGACCTTCTTCATGTCGATACGTGATTTTCATCATTCACCCCGTGTTACTTTTTATTCCATTCCACCAGCGTTTGTTCTGCTATGGCTTGCTGTTCTGGCGTGATTTCTCCGTTAGGTTGTCCGTGCATATCAAACCGATTGCCGCCCAAGATAAGAGCCTTTAAATATACCTTACGATTGATATAAGCGTGTAGCCCTTGTTTTATTTGCCCCTCTGGGATATCCAGCCCTCTATCTTTAGCCTCAGCAATCATAGCTTCCTTGATGCCAATCATTAGCGGCTTGGCTTCTGGCTCACTAAATAGCGTCCAGTGCTTCGCTATACGGTCGATACGGTGTTGTTTCTTCTTCGCGTGAACATCTAGCCTTATTTTTCTTCTTTGGTTGCTGTGGTGCTTCCTGTGACGTTTTAGCCTGTATGTTTTTTGGTGTGTTCGTCGCTGGTGGATTTGTTACACCATTGTTATTTTTTCTTAGTGATAAAGTCACTCGGGTCATGATTTCTTTTTCCTCAAAAAAACTTTTCTTTTAAATACGCGATCAGGTGTTGGTTCAGTCGGTTCAGTTGGTTCAATTTGTAAAGATGATTGTTTTTAAAGTGTTTATTTGAAAATACTGAACCAACATACCCATGATTTGAACCGACATTTTCCATGTATGAACCAACATCGAG
>NZ_JAMPRR010000069.1:0-1381 GCF_028483405.1 Providencia sp. PROV076
TTATGCTTACTCATAGTTACCTCGATAGCTTCGTTATCGGTGGTGATTAGATGCCCCGTTAGTGTTCCACCACTGCGGGGCATTGTTTTTATATAGCACTTACCTTTATACTGGTTCGCACCATATACATATAAACTATCATAGTGGTTCGAACCAATGCAAGATGAAAAAGACAAAAAACCATACGACCGTGCAAACAGCACAAGAAGAACAATCCGATTTGATGATGATTTGCTCAAACAAATAGACTCAGTTATTGGTAATGAGCCATTTAGTTCATGGGTTAAGACAGCCTGTCGTAACGAGCTGGAAAGATTAGGTGTTAAGCCTAAAAACTGATATTTGCCATACCAGAGAAGTAAGCTAATATTAATATTCTCACTTGCTCGGTATTCAATATCGACGTTTCCAAGGGTAGCCGATTGGCTGCCCTTTTTTATGGACTGACAAAACTCAATTCGTTCCTTTTTTATGGACTCCAAAAACTCAATTATTTTGCCTTTTATGGACTCGCAAAACTCAATTCGTTCCTTTTTTATGGACTCCAAAAACTCAATTATTTTGCCTTTTATGGACTCGCAAAACTCAATTTTCCCATTTTTTGAGATGAACGAGTTCAAATAACGGGATTTCCCGACTTTAGAAAGGTGAGAAAAATCACCTTTAGCTAATGGTGTAAATTCTCCACGTTTTGAGTGGCTCAAATTTGAGTAGCGCAAAATATCAGCGGATTTATAACCTGAGAAATATTCCCCAGATTGATTTCCCGTAAATTTTGGTGGTTGATTGGCGTAAATTTTCGCTGATTGGTTGCCAGTAATACTGTAGTTTAAAGCTACAGTATTACTAAGGGAGTAAATTAAACTTACCCCCTTACCTGCCAGTAGGGAATCATTCACTTGGTAGGCAATATTCCCCAACTCTGGGGATAATTGATTAATATTTGAACTTTGATTCCCCCGATTTGGGGTATCAAACATTGCTTTAGTCGCATTCATCATATTAGCCACCAATCCGCACAGTAGGACTCATTAAACTAGCGAACTGCTCAATGCGTTTGCTAACCTCTCGCAATGTCTGAGTAGCAGATAACCCCGAATCAATAGCATCCTGAAACGCTGCCTGTTCGATTTTCTGCATACAGACTAATAAACCTAATTGTTGCTCGTCTGCGCTGGTACGTTCACCAGTGAGTAAGCCTGTTAATCGGTTCTCTGTACGGGCTAGGTTGATGTAATGATATTTCTCTGCGCCTAAGTCTCTGAGCGCGTCGCGTGACTCATGGTAATGTGGCAAATATTCACGGCGGATAGGTTCAGCGGCGCGTTTCTTGCTGAATGCTTTGGTAACATCCAGCTTGAATTGTGTCATCTGCTCATGG
>NZ_JAMPRR010000070.1:0-1256 GCF_028483405.1 Providencia sp. PROV076
GAATTTAGCGCGGTCGCTAAACATTTCGGCACCACCCAGGTGCTGCACGATATCAATCTGAAAATTGATGCCGGTGAATACCGGCTGGCTGCCGACGATCCGGATGAGGAGAACACCCTCGCCACGGCAGTTTTCACCCTCGATGCCAACCACGTCAGGTGGCAAATTTTCGACATTAACCGCGACGATGCTAAATTTCAGGGAGAAGTGCGTGGGTGAGATAGCCGGTCGTCAGTCATAAAGGGCAGGGTAGTACCGTTGGCCCGGCGTTCGATAGTACCGTCCGGATACTGCCAGATATCGGCGTCCAGGGAGATGTCCTGAAGCGCGGTGTCCGGAATTTCAGGTTTGTGTCTCTACAAAGACTAACTATCAGAAAAACTCATCGAGCATCAAATGAAACTGCAATTTATTCATATCAGGATTATCAATACCATATTTTTGAAAAAGCCGTTTCTGTAATGAAGGAGAAAACTCACCGAGGCAGTTCCATAGGATGGCAAGATCCTGGTATCGGTCTGCGATTCCGACTCGTCCAACATCAATACAACCTATTAATTTCCCCTCGTCAAAAATAAGGTTATCAAGTGAGAAATCACCATGAGTGACGACTGAATCCGGTGAGAATGGCAAAAGCTTATGCATTTCTTTCCAGACTTGTTCAACAGGCCAGCCATTACGCTCGTCATCAAAATCACTAGCATCAACCAAACCGTTATTCATTCGTGATTGCGCCTGAGCGAGACGAAATACGCGATCGCTGTTAAAAGGACAATTACAAACAGGAATCGAATGCAACCGGCGCAGGAACACTGCCAGCGCATCAACAATATTTTCACCTGAATCAGGATATTCTTCTAATACCTGGAATGCTGTTTTCCCGGGGATCGCAGTGGTGAGTAACCATGCATCATCAGGAGTACGGATAAAATGCTTGATGGTCGGAAGAGGCATAAATGCCGTCAGCCAGTTTAGTCTGACCATCTCATCTGTAACATCATTGGCAACGCTACCTTTGCCATGTTTCAGAAACAACTCTGGCGCATTGGGCTTCCCATACAATCGATAGATTGTCGCACCTGATTGCCCGACATTATCGCGAGCCCATCTATACCCATATAAATCAGCATCCAGGTTGGAATTTAATCGCGGCCTCGAGCAAGACGTTTCCCGTTGAATATGGCTCATAACACCCCTTGTATTACTGTTTATGTAAGCAGACAGTTTTATTGTTCATGATGATATATTTTTATCGG
>NZ_JAMPRR010000071.1:0-1248 GCF_028483405.1 Providencia sp. PROV076
GTAGTGGTTTAATAAATTTGGCCACCTGAACAGAGGTGATATGCTCACCTCAGAACAACACAGGTGCCTTAATGAAAAAACGAAATTTCAGTGCAGAATTCAGACGTGAATCAGCCCAGCTGGTTGTGGATCAGAACTATACAGTTGCAGATGCCGCGAAAGCCATGAATATCGGGCTTTCCACCTTGACGCGGTGGGTAAAGCAATTACGGGACGAACGGGCAGGCAAAACACCGAAAGCATCCCCTATCACGCCGGAACAAATTGAGATACGTGAGCTGAAGAAAAAAATTCAACGTATTGAAATGGAAAACGAAATATTAAAAAAGGCTACCGCGCTCTTGATGTCAGACTCCCTGAACAGGTCTCGGTGATCGGGAAACTCAGAGCGCATTATCCTGTGGCCACTCTTTGCTGCGTGTTCGGAGTTCACCGCAGCAGCTATAGATACCGGGAAAACCGGCCTGACAATCCGGACGGCAGGAGAGCCGTATTACGTAGTCAGGTTCAGGAGCTGCACGGCCTCAGTCATGGCTCAGCAGGTGCAAGAAGTATCGCTGTAATGGCAACACACAGGGGCTTCCGGATGGGACGATGGCTTGCCGGACGGCTAATGAAGGAGATGGGGCTGGTGAGCTGTCAGCAGCCTGTTCACCGGTATAAACGTGGCGGTCATGAACACATTGCTATCCCGAACCACCTTGAGCGACAGTTCGCAGTGACAGAGCCCAATCAGGTATGGTGCGGCGACGTAACGTATATCTGGACCGGTAAACGCTGGGCATACCTGGCCGTTGTACTCGACCTGTTCGCAAGGAAACCCGTGGGCTGGGCAATGTCATTTTCTCCGGACAGCAAACTGACAACCAAAGCGCTGAAAATGGCATGGGAAATACGAAATAAGCCATCCGGGCTCATGTTCCACAGTGATCAGGGTAGCCACTATACAAGCAGGCAGTTCCGACAGTTACTGTGGCGATACCGGATAAAACAAAGTATGAGTAGGCGTGGTAACTGCTGGGATAACAGCCCGATGGAGCGCTTCTTCAGAAGTCTGAAAAATGAGTGGGTGCCGGTGACCGGCTACATCAGCTTCAGTGAAGCAGCCCATGCAATAACGGATTATATCGTCGGGTATTACAGCGAAGTCAGGCCGCATGAATATAACGGTGGATTACCACCAAACGAATCAGAAAACCAATACCGGAAAAACTCTAAAACCGTGGCCAATTTTAGTTGACCACTACA
>NZ_JAMPRR010000072.1:0-1226 GCF_028483405.1 Providencia sp. PROV076
GATCTGCTTTAATCAAACAGGACACTTTAATAATGGAATATAATCCAACTATTGAGGTGTTAAATGAAAAAACGAACAAACAGATTTTATACTACTGAGTTTAAGCAAGAAGCGGTCGCATTAGTCACCGAACAAGGTTATAGCGTCCCAAAAGCGGCAGCTTCATTAGGGATCACCGATAAATTACTTTATAACTGGAAAGCAAAATTCGACGCTGAACAATCCGGTAGCAGGTTGAATGCCGATGAGAGAGCTGAGCTATTAAGGCTTCGAAAAGAAAATAAAGAACTTAGAATGGAGAAAGAGATCCTAAAAAAAGCCAGCGCCCTCCTGCTAAAGGAAACCAAGTAGCGTTTAAAACGATTAAGCAATTATCTTCACAGTTTCCCGTGCTGAAGCTCTGTAAGTTAATGAAAATAAGTCGTTCTGCCTACTATGCTTGGCTTAAACGCCCAGCAAAATTGATCACTGCAGAACAACTTAGCCTGTACCGTAGAGCCAAAGCTATCTTTGAACAGAGTCGAAATAGCTTAGGTTATAGAACGTTACGTAAACGGTTATGCAAAGAGGGCTTTAGCGTGAGTGCTTATGGCGTTCAAAAGCTAATGGCTCAGCTTGGCCTAGTCGTCACTCAGCGAGTTGCTTACAAAGTCACCACAAAACGCAAACACAGTGATGCCGTAGCCGATAATTTACTCAATCAAAATTTTAATCCTCACGCACCTAACGAAGTGTGGGCGGGTGATGTGACCTATTTAAAAACAGGGGAAGGCTGGATGTATTTAGCCATCGTGATGGACTTATACTCACGCCGTATTGTGGGTTGGCACATCGATAAACGAATGACGGCAGATTTAGTCAGTAAAGCCTTGATGAAAGCGTATAACTTACGCCAGCCCGAAAAAGGCTTAGTCTTTCATAGTGATAGAGGCTCTCAATATACGAGTAAGCGATATCGCCGCTTGCTAACAAGCTATGGTATTAGGGCAAGCATGGGTGATGTTGGAGCCTGTTGGGATAACGCCGTTGTAGAACGATTTTTTGGCAGTTTAAAACACGATTGGGTACTGAAAATCCCACAGCCGACTCGGAAACAGATGAAAGAAGATGTTATCGCGTATATGCGCTATTACAACCAAGAAAGGCTTCATACTGCCAACGGTGATCTGCCCCCCATTGAGTATGAACAAAATTCCTTAAGAAAAGTGTCCTGATTTAGTTGCGCA
>NZ_JAMPRR010000073.1:0-1188 GCF_028483405.1 Providencia sp. PROV076
GGTATTATGCAATAATTTTTGCAACAACACCCGCACCTACAGTACGGCCACCTTCACGGATTGCGAAACGTAAACCGTCGTCCATCGCGATTGGGTGGATCAGGGTAACGATCATGTTGATGTTATCACCTGGCATTACCATCTCTACGCCTTCTGGCAGTTCGATAGTACCTGTTACGTCAGTTGTACGGAAGTAGAACTGTGGACGGTAACCTTTGAAGAATGGAGTGTGACGACCACCTTCATCTTTGCTCAGAATATAGACTTCTGATTCGAATTTAGTGTGTGGCTTGATTGAACCTGGTTTTGCCAGTACTTGACCACGTTGAATTTCTTCACGTTTAGTACCACGCAGCAGAACACCAACGTTCTCACCCGCACGACCTTCGTCCAGCAGTTTACGGAACATTTCAACGCCAGTACAAGTTGTTTTAACCGTGTCTTGGATACCAACGATTTCAACTTCTTCACCAACTTTGATGATACCACGCTCAACACGGCCTGTTACTACTGTACCACGACCAGAGATTGAGAATACGTCTTCGATTGGCAGCAGGAATGGTTTGTCAATTGCACGCTCTGGTTCTGGGATGTAAGAATCCAAGTGACCTGCTAATTCAACAATTTTCGCTTCCCACTCTGGGTTGCCTTCCAGCGCTTTCAGAGCTGAACCACGGACAACTGGAGTGTCGTCGCCTGGGAAATCGTATTGAGACAGAAGTTCACGAACTTCCATTTCAACTAATTCTAACAGTTCTTCGTCGTCTACCATGTCACATTTGTTCAGGAAAACGATGATGTAAGGAACACCTACTTGGCGACCTAACAGGATGTGCTCACGAGTTTGTGGCATTGGGCCATCAGTCGCAGCAACAACCAGGATTGCACCGTCCATCTGAGCAGCACCAGTGATCATGTTTTTAACATAGTCGGCGTGTCCTGGGCAGTCTACGTGTGCGTAGTGGCGAGTTGGAGTATCGTATTCTACGTGTGAAGTAGAGATGGTGATACCACGCGCTTTTTCTTCTGGTGCGTTATCGATTTGGTCGAATGCACGAGCAGAACCGCCGTAAGTTTTAGCCAGAACAGTAGTGATAGCTGCTGTCAGAGTAGTTTTACCGTGGTCAACGTGGCCGATAGTACCAACGTTAACGTGCGGTTTTGAACGTTCAAATTTTTCTTTAGACA
>NZ_JAMPRR010000074.1:0-1133 GCF_028483405.1 Providencia sp. PROV076
AGCGGGCGGCCGGAAGGTGAATGCTAGGCATGATCTAACCCTCGGTCTCTGGCGTCGCGACTGCGAAATTTCGCGAGGGTTTCCGAGAAGGTGATTGCGCTTCGCAGATCTCCAGGCGCGTGGGTGCGGACGTAGTCAGCGCCATTGCCGATCGCGTGAAGTTCCGCCGCAAGGCTCGCTGGACCCAGATCCTTTACAGGAAGGCCAACGGTGGCGCCCAAGAAGGATTTCCGCGACACCGAGACCAATAGCGGAAGCCCCAACGCCGACTTCAGCTTTTGAAGGTTCGACAGCACGTGCAGCGATGTTTCCGGTGCGGGGCTCAAGAAAAATCCCATCCCCGGATCGAGGATGAGCCGGTCGGCAGCGACCCCGCTCCGTCGCAAGGCGGAAACCCGCGCCTCGAAGAACCGCACAATCTCGTCGAGCGCGTCTTCGGGTCGAAGGTGACCGGTGCGGGTGGCGATGCCATCCCGCTGCGCTGAGTGCATAACCACCAGCCTGCAGTCCGCCTCAGCAATATCGGGATAGAGCGCAGGGTCAGGAAATCCTTGGATATCGTTCAGGTAGCCCACGCCGCGCTTGAGCGCATAGCGCTGGGTTTCCGGTTGGAAGCTGTCGATTGAAACACGGTGCATCTGATCGGACAGGGCGTCTAAGAGCGGCGCAATACGTCTGATCTCATCGGCCGGCGATACAGGCCTCGCGTCCGGATGGCTGGCGGCCGGTCCGACATCCACGACGTCTGATCCGACTCGCAGCATTTCGATCGCCGCGGTGACAGCGCCGGCGGGGTCTAGCCGCCGGCTCTCATCGAAGAAGGAGTCCTCGGTGAGATTCAGAATGCCGAACACCGTCACCATGGCGTCGGCCTCCGCAGCGACTTCCACGATGGGGATCGGGCGAGCAAAAAGGCAGCAATTATGAGCCCCATACCTACAAAGCCCCACGCATCAAGCTTTTGCCCATGAAGCAACCAGGCAATGGCTGTAATTATGACGACGCCGAGTCCCGACCAGACTGCATAAGCAACACCGACAGGGATGGATTTCAGAACCAGAGAAAGAAAATAAAATGCGATGCCATAACCGATTATGACAACGGCGGAAGGGGCAAGCTTAGTAAAGCCCTCG
>NZ_JAMPRR010000075.1:0-1067 GCF_028483405.1 Providencia sp. PROV076
GCTGACGCACACCATCGCCCACCGGGTGGGTCGCTATCTGGAACGGCAAGGCCTGCTGGAACGGGATGTCGAAAACAGCTATCTGGCCTCGGATGCGGTGGATGACGACCCGATGACACCCCTGCTGGGGCACTCGATCACTTACCGTATCGCTGTCGGTTCACAGGCGGGGCGAAAGGTGTTCACTTTGCAAACTCTGCCGACCAGTGGTGATCCGTTCGGTGACGGGATTGGCAAGGTAGCCGGGTCCAGCCTGCACGCCGGCGTGGCGGCCAGGGCCGATGAACGCAAGAAGCTCGAACGGCTGTGCCGGTACATCAGCCGCCCGGCGGTATCCGAGAAGCGGCTGTCGTTAACACGAGGCGGCAACGTGCGCTACCAGCTCAAGACGCCGTACCGGGACGGCACCACGCACGTCATTTTCGAACCATTGGATTTCATTGCAAGGCTGGCCGCCCTGGTACCGAAGCCCAGAGTCAACCTAACCCGCTTCCACGGGGTGTTCGCACCCAACAGTCGGCACCGGGCGTTGGTCACGCCGGCAAAACGGGGCAGGGGCAACAAGGTCAGGGTGGCTGATGAACCGGCAACACCAGCACAACGGCGAGCGTCGATGACATGGGCGCAACGGCTCAAGCGTGTTTTCAATATCGACATCGAGACCTGCAGCGGCTGCGGCGGCGCCATGAAAGTCATCGCCTGCATTGAAGACCCTATAGTGATCAAGCAGATCCTTGATCACCTGAAGCACAAAGCCGAAACCAGCGGGACCAGGGCGTTACCCGAAAGCCGGGCGCCACCGGCTGAGCTGCTCCTGGGTCTGTTTGACTGACGAGCCTGAAGGCCAACGATACCAATCAAAATGCTGCGTTCACAGCGCCGCGGCAGGGATCCGCCGTGCTGGTTGTCGGAAAAGGAGCCGCTAGTGGGAAAGAGGAGGGTAAATTTTCAGCGTTGCTGGCTCCCCGTCAGCCGGATTGGGTTGCATCGCAGGGGTGTCGAAAGAGTCAACTGCGGTCCAAAGCTGTTGGACTTGGGTGAAAAGGGCGTTTATTCTTCCTATACGT
>NZ_JAMPRR010000076.1:0-1063 GCF_028483405.1 Providencia sp. PROV076
TTTAAAAATGCCATCCAGTGGAAAAACTCTTTAATTCTGTGTGTTGGTTCAAAATGCCACTTTGTCGGTTCAAAACAGCCTCTTGTTGGTTCAGTGTTGGTTCAATAAATGCTATTTTTCCCTTATAAATCAATAAAACTTATCTACTGAACCAACTGAACCGACACTAAAACGATAAAATCACGCACATGAAAAAAACATTATGAGATTTTCATCCCTCCGCTAGTTGTTGCTCAATTGTTATCTTCTTCTGTGCTCTCTGGAGCGAACTGCAAAACGTAAACATTAAATTGCCGTCCGTCTATGCGTGGGCTTTTTCGTTGATAGCCTCTCCCACTGGTGGGTGGTGTTAACATGCCAGCCATTTTTAACGCCTCAGCAAATTGTTTGTAGTTAAACCCTGCCGCGATTTCTTTCTCAAAGGCGGACGGGAAGGTATAAAAGATTATCGGGTCATCCTCGTTACTGCCTTTCTTCCTATATCCTGCAAGGTCTCTAATAGGTAGATCCCTAACATCATAAGGAATTGGGGCAAATCGGCTTAATCCGTGAGCATTCAAAAACGCCTCAGCTTGTTCTTTGATTTGCTCATACTCTTTGTTTCCCGTGCCGAACTCTGCGACCCATACGTTAAATATTGCTTGAACTACATCCCTACAATCTTGTTCACTCCACCCCGTAATCACACAGCCCATAATCAAAGCGGCTTCAATCGTGGCGAATCGGTCGCTCGCTCGGTGTACCTGCTCCCCATAGCTACTTGGAATTAACTTATTCCAGCGTTGCTGTGCGGCTCTGTAGGCTTCTTTAGCTTCGTCTTTGTGATTTGATAGGTACTCAATCCAATAGCGTCCTGCTGCCCCGTAGCTATCACGACAATTCACCTTGATTAAATCCGCGTGGGCTTTCCCTGTTTCACATTCGTGTAGTTCGGTGGCGCGTTCAATGGGGATATTTAGTAATCGCACTAATTGCCCTGCGTTCACTTTCACACCTGAATTTAATAAAAAGGTTTCAATGTCTTTTTCCCCTGTACTAATGGCCACCGTCCGCCAGCTTTGAA